>JAYTIP010000226.1:0-2686 GCA_043731745.1 Elusimicrobiota bacterium
CTTGCGGCGCGAGCGGGCTTCGGCGGAGGCGCGCAGAAACCAATTCTGATCGGTGGAGCGGCGCTGGATCGTCGCGCGCAACGCGTGCAACTCGGGCAGGGACGCGTCGCAGCCCGCGGGCAGCTTCTTGGCGAGCTTGAGCGCGTCTTCGACGCGGCCCGTCTCGTAGCGGCACAGCTGGGGCGCGGAGTCGGCGCGCGCGGCGGCGAGGGCTTCCTCGAGCTTGAGCGCGTTCTCGGAGTCGGCTTTCAGAGTCTCGCGAGCCTTTTTGGCGCGCTCGCCTAAGGCCTTATATTGCGGCTTGATTTTCGCGGGCTCGGCGACGAGCGTCTCGAGCGCGGCGTAGGCGGTCTCGGCGTCTTTAAGGCGGCAGGCGCCGCGCAGGCCGGCGGCCTCGCTTTCCTTGCTCAGCGCGAGCTCGAAGTCAGGGGCGAGCGGAACCTCGACGCGCTCGGCCAGCATCGCCCCGCCGGCGACGGAGACGAAGGAGCGGACCGCGAACGGGCGCGTCTCTTCGATCTTAAGTTCGCGCGAAAAGGGATAAGGGCCGCCGTTGGAGCGCTTATAGGTCCGGGTCTCGACGGAGGGAAAGCCGCGCTCGGTCTCGACGGCCAAGGTCTCCTCGACCTCGACGGAGGAGCCCTCGAGCAGTCCGTCGACCCAGTAGGCGCCGGAGACGCTGGCGCCGTCGCCGAGCTCGTGCTGGCCCAGGCGCGTCGGGTCTTGCAAATGCAGGCCCGCGGACTTGAGCCGCACGACGCCGGCCTCGGGCGCGCGGCTCGCGGCGGCTTCGAGCGCGGTGGAAAGGTTCGGGCGGGCCTGCAAGGCCTTGGCGATGCCGCGCAGGTCTTCGAGCTCGCGCTTGACGGCGGAGGAGCCGAGAAGGGCGGTCGCGGCCGAGCGGGCCTTGTCCGCGGCCCAGCGGCGTCGCTCGTTGGACAAGGTGCGCCGTAGGCGCTCGCGCAGCTCTTCAGACAGCGCGCCGTGCGCGCTGTCGTAGGCGATCAGCACCTCAGGATTGGCGGCGCCGCGAGCCGCCGCTTCGGCGGCGAAGAGCGCGGCGGCGTCCTTGTCGGGGCGCGGACCGGAGAGCAGCTCGTCGAACACCGGCTTGACCAAGGAGGCGGGATTCTCGAGTGCGTCCGCGTGTCGGCGGGCCACCAGGTCCTTGCCCCAGGCGGTGTCGTAGATATTCGGCTTGCCGGCAACGCCGGCAAGCGGGGCGCTCGCGAGTTGCAGGGCCCAGCGCTCCTGGTGTCCGGCCTCGAGCGCGGCGGCCAAAGCCTGCAAGGACGGCGTCATGGGCCCGTCGACGGGCAAGGCGCGGCAGGCGGAGAAGCCGGCGTCGGAGGCGACGGGCGCCGCTTCATGACCCAGCGCGTCAGCGGCGGAGGTCAAGGCGAGGCACGAGGAGGCGGCGTGGTTGAGCGCGTCGAGGGCCTTCCAATGCACGGCGGCCAGGCGACGCGAGCCGGGCTTGCCCTGCAGGACGACGACGCCGCGCTGGGCGAGCGTCTCGACCGTGGAAGCGCCGAAGGACTCGAGCAATAAGGCGAGGGCGGGACCGGAGGGCGCGGGCGCGGCGGCTTCGGCGGCGAAAGAGGAGGCGGGAAGGACGAGCAGCGCCGCGAGAAGCGCCGTTTTCAAAGGTGGTACTTTGAACACGCCTGGCGCAGGTGATCGAGCGCCCGAGAGATTTCGTCCGTGGACTTCTGCGTCTCGAGCAAGGCGATCGCCTCGGTGACGTGCTGGCGGTCGGCCTCGAGCATCTTGCGCAGTTCGTCCTGCATGAGCTGAAACTCACGCGCGAAATCCTGATGCGCGTCCGTCGTGCGCACGCGCACGGGAACGGCCAGGTTGCCGTGGCGCACGCGGGCGATGCCCGCGGAGATCACGCGCAGGGGACCGGCGAAGCGGTGCGACCAGAAAAGAGTGACGAGGCCGCCGGCGAGCAAGGAGATCGCCGAGGCGAGCAGCAGCGGCGCGCGCAGGGCGCTCTTGATCCAGTCGAGGGAATGGAAAATCTGGCGCGAAGAAATCGACGACTCCTGCACGCCGCGGAACACGCTGAAAGCGGTCAGCAATAAGCTCGCCGAGATCAGCAACAACACGAAGCCCACCATCTGGAGCTGGAGGGGGGCGTCGACCCAGTACTGAGACCTCTTATAGGAGGGCTTCGCCGGGTGCGCCTTCTCGGAGTGTCCGTGGCCTTTCTGCGTCATGGGGGGTTATCGTAACTTTTTACAGCGGGATATTGTCAATGAGGCGCGTTCGGCCCAGGTACGCGGCGGCCAGGAGGCGGCCTTCGTAAACGGCGGCGTATTGGACCTTGAGGCCGGTGCCGGCCAACGCGTGGCGCACCGCGGCGCCGATCGTCTCGGCACGGGAATGAGGTCGACGGGCCTCTTTGCGCCCGGCCTCGAGCGCGGCCCTCAACGCGGGCGCGACGCGGCGTTCGGCGGGGGAGAGATAGGCGTTGCGGCTCGAGAGGGCGAGCCCGTCTTTCTCGCGGATGATCGGCACGCGCACGATCTTGACCGGAATGTCGAGGTCGCGCACCATCGTCTCGAGTATGCGTACCTGCTGCCAGTCCTTCTCGCCGAAGTAGGCGCGGTCGGCGCCTACTTGATTGAAGAGCTTTAGCACCACGGTCGCCACGCCGCGGAAGTGGCCGGGGCGGTACTTG
>JAYTIP010000227.1:0-16218 GCA_043731745.1 Elusimicrobiota bacterium
GCCACGGATTGATCACGGGTTCGAGGGTCAAGGTGTGGTAGCGCAGGACGCAGAAGGGGATGAGGCTGTTGGGAATGTCGTCGCCGCCGTGCCAACGGAAGGTCGAGAGATAGACGGCGAGCAAGGTTAGGCCGAGCGCGGCATCGGGAAAACGCGCGAAGGGCTTGCCTCCGGAATCCCGCCACAACTTTGCGAGAAGGAGCAGGACGAGCGCAAAAGCAGGAGCGGGCGCGAGCCCTGCGGTTGCCAGAGTTAGAAACAGCCAGACGGCGGCGGCCCCCAAAAAATAATGCAACAACGGGAGGCCTGACACCTGTTTAGGCGAGGCGACCATCGGCCATTCGGAGGATGCGGTCGGCGGCTTTGGCGGCGGGCTCGTCGTGGGTGACGAGGACGACGGCCGCGCCTTCCTCGCGCGCGACGCGCCGGAAGTCGGCGAAGACTTTGTCGCCGTTGGCGCGGTCGAGGTTGCCGGTGGGCTCGTCGGCGAGGATCACGGAGGGCTTGTTGATCAGCGCCCGCGCGATCGCGGCGCGCTGGCGCTCGCCGCCGGAGGTTTGCGAGGGATAGCGGTCCTTCAGCGCGCCGATGCCCAGCGACTCGAGAAGGCGCGTGGCGCGCGCGAGCGCGCTCGCGTGAGGCTCGTTGGAAAGACCGTTGACGACGGCCAGGCGCGCGGGCATGAGGGCGTTCTCGAGGATGGTGAACTCAGGCAAAAGCGAGTCGAACTGGAAAACGAAGCCGATATGGGCGCAGCGCAGCTTGGCGCGCTCATGCTCGTTGAGGTCCGCCGCGCGGCGGCCGCGCACGGTGAGGTCGCCCGAGTCCGGACGATCCATGAGTCCGAGCAGGTTGAGCAAGGTGGACTTGCCCGACCCGCTGGGGCCCAAGACGGCGACGAACTCGCCCGAATCCACGGTGAAGTCGATGCCGCGTAAAACCGAAACGGCGGATTCGCCGCGGCCGTAGGACTTGCTGACGCCTTTAACGACGATCGCGGGCTCAGCCATAGTGAATGGCCTCGACGGGATCGGCCTTGGCGGCGCGCGCGGCGGGATAGAGAGTGGCGAGCAACGAGAGCAGAAGCCCCATGACCGTGACGGCCGCCACATCCCAAGGGCGCATGTCGACGGGCACGCGCGAAAGGTAGTAGATGTCCGCGGGGAGTTCGACGATCTGGAAATTGCCGATGATCCAGGTCAGCAGCATGCCCAGGCCCAGCCCCATCACGACGCCCGAGCCGCCGATCAGAAACCCCTCGACGAGGAACACGCGTCGGATCAGCCCCGGGCCCGCGCCCATCGCCTTGAGCAGGCCGATGTCGCGCGTCTTCTCCACCGAGCGCAGAATCAAAGTCGACGCGATGCCGAGCGAGGCCACGAGCGTGATCAAGGTCAGGATGATGAACATCACCGTCTTCTCGAGCTTGAGCGCGGCGAACAAGGTCTGGTTCATCTGCGCGTAGGTGCGCACGAGCTTTGAGAAGCCCACGACCTCGCGCAGCCGTTTCGCGGCGGCGTCGGCGTGGCGCAGGTCCTTGAGCTTAATGCCGATTCCGGACGCACCAGCATCGACTCCTAAAAATTTCGACGCGGCGGGCAGGCTCGTCCACGCCGTCGCGCTGTCGTACTCGTAGTAGCCGGTCTTAAGAGTCCCGGCGACCTTGAAACGCTGCATCTTGGGGAGTAGCCCGAGCGGGGTCGCCACGCTTTTGGGCGAGACGAGCACGATCTCGGAGCCGACCTCGCTGCCCAGGTGATCGGCGAGCTCGACGCCGAGCACGATGCCGGGCACCTTGCCTTCGCCGACGCCGTCCCAGGAGCCCGTGACGAGCTTCGACGCCAGATCGTTGACCTTGAACTCGCCCGCCGGATCGACGCCCTTGACGACGACGCCGATCGAGCGGTCGCGCACGGTGAGAATGGCCTGGCCGAGCGCGAAAGGCGACGACGCCTCGTGGTCCGGATCGGCGCGCACGAGCGCAAGCGTTTCTTCTAGATCTTTCGGCGAACGCACGCCGAGTACGGTCACATGCGCCTGAGCGCCCACGATCTTCTTTTGAATGTCGGTCTGAAAGCCGTTCATCACCGACATCGTGGTGAGCAGCGCCGCCACGCCCACCGTCACGCCCGCCACGCCGATGAGAGTGGTCACGACGGCGAACAGCCCTTTGCGCTTGGCCTTGAGGTAGCGCAGCGCGATGAAAAGTTCGAGGCTCACGCGGTCTTTTCGTTCTTGAGCGTCGGGAAGAGGATCACATCGCGGATCGAGTCGCGGCCCGTGAGGAACATGGTCAGGCGGTCGATGCCGACGCCGATGCCGCCCATGGGGGGCATGCCGGCCTCCATCGTCTGGATGAAGTCCTCATCAAGGAGATCGGCCTCGGCGTCGCCGGCCGCGTTCTGCTTCATCTGCTCGACCAGGCGGTCGCGCTGGTCTTGAGGATCGTTGAGCTCCGAGTAGGCGTTCGAGAGCTCGATGCCCGCCGCGAAGCACTCGAAGCGCTCGACGAGCGATTCGGTGCCGGGCTTGAGCTTCGCGAGCGGCGTGATCGCCGTCGGATGATCCATCAGGAAGGTGGGCTGGATGAGCAGATCTTCGATCTTCGCCTCGATGATGCGGTCGAAGATCTTCGCGCTCGGCGTCTTGTCGCCGGCGCCGACGCCCAGCTTCTCGGCGAGTTTGAGCAGGCCCGGGCGGTTAAAGCCCTTGCCCTGGAGCACATTCTCGATCGGCTCGCCGCAGCGCTCCTTCCAGATTTCGGGAAGATACAGCCGCTTGAACGGCGCCTTGAGAGAAATCTTGTTGCCTTTCCACTCGACCTCGGTCGAGCCGACGGCCTCGGCGCACTCGGTGAGCAGCGTCTCGAAAAGCGTCGCCATTCCCTCGTAATCCGAATAGGCCTCGTACGCCTCGAGCATGGTGAACTCGGGGTTGTGCGTCGTGTCGACGCCCTCGTTGCGGAACACGCGCCCGATCTCATAGACGCGGTCGAGGCCGCCGATGACGAGCTTTTTGAGGTAAAGCTCGGTCGCGATGCGCAGGACCATCTCCTGCTCGAGCGCGTTGTGCTTGGTGTGAAACGGCCGCGCCGAGGCGCCGCCGGCCTGGCCGAGGAGCACGGGCGTCTCGACTTCGATGTAGCCGCGCGCATCTAAAACACGACGGATCGTCGAGACGATCTTGGCGCGCTTGATGAACACCTCGCGCGACTCGGGCGAGGAGATCAGATCGAGGTGGCGGCTGCGGTAGCGCAGCTCGGTGTCGGTCAAGCCGTGCCACTTCTCGGGCATGGGACGCACGGCCTTGGCGAGCATGACGGCGTGCTCGACGGCGACGGTGGGCTCTCCCGTCTTGGTCAGAAACACCTTGCCGGAGACCGCGAGAAAATCGCCCACGGCCAGGTCGCGCTTGACGAGATTGAAGACATCTTCCGGCAGGGCGTCCTTTTTGAAATAAACCTGGGCGCGGCCGGAAAGGTCGGCGAGGCGGCCGAAAATCGATTTGCCCATGTCGCGCAGCTCAACGAGGCGGCCGGCGACGGCGACCTTCTCTTCGGTGGACGCCATCGGGCCCGAAAGGCCTTTGCCGAGAGCGATCACCTTCGCGCAGTCGTCCCGGCGCGTGGTGCGGGCGGGAAAGGGGTCGATGCCGCGCGTGCGCATATCGGCGATCTTGGCCTTCTTGTCGGCCATGACCTTTTCAAGGCCGCTCGCGTCGAGCGGCGCGGCGGGAGCGGGGACGGCAGGCTTGGGGGCGTCAGACATTCTTCTTTTCTCCGCGGGAGGCGAGGATGCCGGCGATCAGTTCGCGCAGCATCTTGGGGTCGAAAGGCTTTTGGACGTAGGCCGCGACATTGGGGGCCATCTCGAAGAGGTCGCGCATCTTCTGGCCCTTGGCGGTCAGCACGAGTATGGGAATGTCCTTGGCGCGCGGCTCGGTCTGCAGGCGCATGTTGAGTTGGTAGCCGTCCATCACGGGCATCATGATGTCGAGGACGATCAAATCGGGCAGGGTGGTATCGGTTTTGACGGGCTCAAGGCCCAGACGCTCGAGCGCGATCTGGCCGTTGCCGGCCTCGCTGACGGAGTGGCCGTCCTTCTCGAGCGCGAAGCGCAGGAGCGTGACGATGTCGGGCTCGTCGTCGACGACCATGATGACGGGCATATCAGCGTTTCTCCAGCATCGAGCCGACGAGGTCGCGCAAGGCGCGGGGATCGAAAGGCTTATCGAGGAAAGCGACCGGGCCGTGCAGGTTCTCGGGCCGGCCCGGGGTGGCATCGGCGGCGGTCAGGATCATGACGGGCACGTCGCGGGTGCGGGCGTCCTCGCGCAAGCGGCCATAGACCGTGTAGCCGTCCATGACGGGCATCATCACGTCGAGAATCACGAGGTCGGGGGTCACCGCGGTCTCGTCGCGCGGCTCGATGCCCGCCTTGGCCAGGGCCTCGACGCCGTCGAACGCGGCAACGACCATGTGACCGTCTTTTTCAAGCATGAATTTGATGAGGGTGACGACGTCGCGCTCGTCGTCGACGAGCAGTATCCGCGCCATGACGCCGATTCTATTAAATATACGGTGCCCCTGAAACCGGGCCAGCTCGTATCAAGGCGTCGGCTTGTGCCGCGAGGATTTTTTGGCCCCCCGGCGTTCCGCGGTTCTACCCGTTATTTACTTCGAGTTCGTCTCAGGAGTTCGCCGCGCCCATCAGGTCCATCACGCGCCCCAGCAGCGGTCGTAAGGCCCCGATCCACGGCGACTGGATGCGGTCAACGATCAGCAGGCGACCGGCGCCATCGTACAAGGGCACCGCCGGGTCGTAGGGCAGGTGCACGGGAGCGTCCGGGCCGGTCGTCCCTGCGCGGCTACGGTTAACGACGAGTTCGCACCGTTCGGGCAATACGCCATCGGGAGATTTGCGAGGAGAGGTCAGCCAGAAGATCCGACGGCAGGCCGCGAGCGCCGTCTCCCGCAGCGGCGAGTCTGGGTCGACATCGAGGAATAGGTCGTAGCTCCTGCCCAGTCGCTCAAGTTCCCCGAAGACGGCCGGCGCCGGGGTCTTGGCGCTCACGCGCGCCGTTCCCACGCCGAAAGGCGAAACGGATGCCCGGCGGCCGAGGTCGAACGGGGGAAGCTTCAGCAGGACCGAGGCGTCGACAGCGCGTTTAGACTTCGTTTTTCTACGCGGTGAAGGGAAGGAGATGATGAGGACGCGGCGGCTTTGGGTTCCGGCCCAAGCGAGAGCCAGGTTCATTGCCACGCTCGACTTGCCCGTTCCTTTTGCGCCGGTGAAGCCGATGATTCTCAGTTCGGTGTTGGACATGCCGACAGGATGTCCGGAAGGCGTTACGGGTCGATGGCCGGAGCGTAAAAAGTCCGTAAACCGCTTCGTTGACCTGGATCAGTAGGTCCTCGGCCTGCCCGCCGCGGGGGCCTTAAGACCGATACCCTCCGACGGAGGTACGCGGTACAATGTCTCCATGATCAAGACCCTCTTTGCCGCCGCGATCGTCGCGGCCCTCGCCGCCCCCGCGCCCGCCGCCAACTACCTCAACAGCCCTTCCGACGACGCGTTCAACTCCGTCGTCAACGACATCAACGACGCCGTCGCCAAGATCGTCGCCGCCCAGGCCAAGCGCTCCCGCCAGATTTCAGCCGAGGTCAAGGAAGGCAAGGACGCGACCTGCACCCCCGCCCAGATCGACGCCGCTTACGCGGAAGTGCCGCGGTGCGAGGCCGCGATCAAGAAGGCGTTCGGCGCCGACCTGCGCGACTTCAAGGGCGAGCTCGCCAAGGGCTTCTCCCGCGGCGGCTACTCCGTCGTCCTGCTCACCACCACCGACCTCTTCGTCTATCACGAGGACTGCGACATCTGCGCCGCCGTCGAGCGCTGCGAGCTCAAGACCGGCAAGCTGTCCACCTTCAAGACCGCGCACAGCGTGGACTGCGGCGACCTCGCGCCCTTCCTCAAGAAGGGCGTGGTCTACAGCGCTTGTCCTCAGCACCCTTAAGCCGCTCGATTAGCCCCGGGACCTCTGCTCGTCGTCTACCCGGCCTAGGGGGGATGGTGTCAGGCCTCCCGCTTTTACAGTATTCGTTTTCGGAACGACTCTCAAAATACTGCAACAACGGGAGGCCTGACACCTAGGTCAGGTCCCCTAGGTCCGTTCGAAGTAGCTCATCAGACGGAAGACGGCGACGGTCGCCGCGAACAAGCCGACGGCCAGGCTGGGCGACACGGCGGCTTCACCGGCGTAAACGGCGAACAGACAGAAGAAGCCCGCGAGGCCGGCGAGCAGGGCGACGGAGCGCGAGGCGCGGCCCAATTCGGCGCCGAGAAGCAGGATCGCCGCGGCGGAGGCCAGGAAAAGGGCGGCGCTGAGAAGAAGCCAGCGACGCCGGTCGGCGGCGTCGGCGTCTCCCGTCGCGAGAGCGACGGGGCCTTTGAGCGCGACCTTGGTGAGCGCCGCCTCGTCGGGGAAGACCTGGGTCGAGCGGATCGCGATGGGCCGGACCGGCTTGCCCGCGCCGTCGACGGGCGCGCGTTTGAGGGCGTCGAGAACCTCGCGTCCGCCCGTCACCTCGCCCACGGAGCTGAAGCGGCCGTTCATGCCGGCGAGGTCGGCGTAGAGAATCACGAAGGCGGTTTCGCCCGGATCGGCGTCGCTGCCTTGGTGCGCCATCGAGATCACACCGGCGCGGTGCTCGCCGCCGTTCTCGACGGGCAGGCGCACGGCTTTTGGCGCCTTCGGCGCACTATTAAACGCGGCGAAACGCGAGGGATCGATTTTAGCGAGTCCCGCGCCGTCGTAGGCGCCCGTCTTCATCAGGCCGATGAGCTTTTCGGCGTGGCGCGGCGCGCCGGCGTAGAAGGCGACGACGAGATCGCCCGCGTCGGTGCGGATGATCGCGCGCTCCGGCCGCAAAGGCGCGGCGCCAGCGGTAGCGGATAATAGTAAGGCGAGCGCCAGCGCCCTCATCCCGTGACCTCCGAGAGCGAGGCGGTCATCGCCTGGGCCAGGTGCGGCGTGCGCAGGCGCCAGATCACGCCGTCGACGAAGAAATGGTGGAGCTGGACGCCGCCCGTGAACACGGCGGTGGCGAAGAGGAACGAGACGCCGGTCGTGGCGGAGAGAAGCTTGGGCAACGCTAAAAATAAAACGACATAACCCGCGAGGCTCCAACCTCCCCAGCGCAAGGACTCTCGCGCCGCCGAGGCGACGGAGCGCGGCGCGCCTTCGGCCCGACGCTCCTGCAGGTGCAGGAACCACGACACGAAGAGGTACTGCGCGCCGTGAAACAGCGGCACCAGAGGGTAGAACAGGGAGGACCTCGGTCCAAGCACGAACCAGACGAACTGCGCGGCGGGAGCGACGAAGACGATCGGCGGCAGAGAACGCGCGCGGCGCGCGATGAGAATCAGGAACGCGACGCCGCTGAGCGCCATCGCCGCCAGGCAGGCGGTCGCGACCCAGGGGGGAAGGCCGAAGGAGGGGTAGGCGATGCCGAAGTAGTCGAAGCGGTTGACCTGGACCTCGGCGCGCGCGACGGAGGCGAGGAAGGTCCCGAACACGAAGCCCTCGAGCGTGCGCCGCTCCGCGGGCTCGAGCGCCGTGCCGGCGCGGCGGGCGTATAAGGCGGACAGCCCCATCGTCTGGCCGCTGTAGTGGTAAGGCGACCACAGCAGGAAGAGCTTGATGAAGTACGGCGCGATCAAGAGAGGCCAGCGAAACGACGCCCCGACGCCCGCGAGCACGACGAGCGGCACGAGCGCCGTCGTGAGGGGAAACTGGCGCATCGCGTCAGGGCTGCGGTACAAACGGTAGGAAGTCGCGGCGAAGTGCGCGCCGTTGAGCGCCGCGACGACGATGGCGACCGTCTCCCAGGCTGAGCTCAGGGCCGCGGCCCCGGCGCCGCCCTCGAGCGCTCGGCAAACGCCGTAGAGAAGGAGGGACGCGCCTCCCATGACGAGGGCGTCGATCGCGGGACCGACGAGGTAAAGGGCGCGCATCAGTAGCCGGTGAAGAAGGGCGCGGCGTCCTTGGGCCCCGCCGGATAGCGCGCCTTCCGAAAGCGTTCGGCGAGAGCCGAGGGCACCTTGTCTGAGACGCGGCCATACAGCTCGTCGGCCTCGGCCTTGCGGCCTTGAGAATCGAGGATGTTCGCGCGTCTTAAGACGACCCAATCCTTCATGCCGCGCGGGTGGGCGAGTTTTTCGAGCGCGTCGAGCCAAAGTCCGGCCTCGACAGGACGGCCCTGCAACAGGCGGCACTCCGTCGCGCGATACAGCGACCAGGCGCGGGCGGGGCCGCGTACCGACGGATGCAAGGTCTCGAACCACGGTCCGTCGGGATCGGCGAGTTTGACGGCCGCGTCGAAGTTTCCGAGTTTCTCGGCGACGAAGGCGCGGCGCAGGCGGTAGATGGGGTTGTGCGGGTAGCGGCCGTTGAGCTCGGCGAGCAGTTCCTCGGCCTTCGCGTAATCGGCCTCGTCGTCCTTGGAGAGGATGGTCGCCAGCACCGAGCGCGCCTCCATCCGGGAAATGCCGGTTGAATGGGCCACGCTCCAGATTTCCTCGAGGCCGAGCTTGCGGTCGGGGCTTTCGCCGATGAGCAGGTAGGCGAAGGGCTTGGCGCCCGAGGGCATGCGTGCGGCGAAGTAATGGTACATGCCCATGCCCAGGCGCGCGTCCGTCAAGGACGGATCGAGTGCCAGCGCTTTTTTCAGGTGCTTCACCGCGGACGCGCCGTCGGGGAAAGCGCGAAAGAATTTCTTCTGAGCCGCGTAGCCGCGGGAGCGGAAACCCAGCGTGGCGCCGAGGTAATAATGCGCCTCGGCGGGATTCGTCTTCATCAGAGCCAAGGACAGTTTTTCCGAGGCCTCGTTGTCGACCTCGAAGGCGTGGTAGGTCTCCGTCGAGCGCATGCCCTCGGCGATCCAGCGCTGAAAGGTCGAGACGCCGCGGTAGAACACGCCGGCGGGATGGGTCGGCCGCTTGACGGCTAAATCCTGGGCCGCGGCGCGGGCTTTGTCGAATTGCATGTCGTAGAACTGGTCGATGACTCCGGCGAGCTCGTTCTGGAACGCGGGGGACGCCGCTTTTGCCGGGAGGGCGAGGGCGAAGAAGAGCAGTGCCGCGGGGCGCATGAGCAACGATATATTATCGGCCCTTCCTTTAGTAGCGGCCGATTGGCTAGAATCGTCCCATGGCCATTGAACAGACCCTCATCCTCATCAAGCCGGACGGCGCTTTCCGCAAGCTGACCGGCCTCACCATCGACCGCCTCGACGCCACCGGCCTCGAGATGGTCGGCGCGAAAATGATCGTCGTGACCGACAAGCTCGCTCGCGACCATTACTCTTCTCTATCCGACAAGCCGTTCTTCGAGGATCTGATCAAGTACATCCGCGGCGGCTACCACGGCATCAAGGACAGCCGCATCCTCGCCCTGTGCTACCGCGGCGAGAACGCGATCAAGGCCGTCCGCGCGGTCGCGGGCGCCACGAACCCCGAGCAGGCCACTCCCGGCACCATCCGCGGCTCCTTCGGGCGCATGAACTCCGTCACGAAGCAGTTCGAGAACGTGATTCACGCCTCCTCGGACCCGACGGACGCGGCGAAGGAAGTCGCGCTCTGGTTCAAGAAAGAAGAGCTCATTCCTTAGCCCCGTCATGAAAGCTGTCCTGCTTCTCGCCGGACTGGCCCTCGGGGCCGCGGCCGCGCCCGCGCCCAAAGCGAAGCCGGCCGCCAAGCCCGCGGGGCCGTCGCTTCCGGGCGAGCCCGCCGAGCTCAAGACCGTCGACGGCTGGACGCTCAAGGCGCAGTTCGCGCCGTCGGTCCCGGGCAAGCTCACCTTGCTCCTTCTGCACGGCACGGGTCAGCGAAAGGAAGAGTGGAAGCGACTCGCCTTCCCGCTCGTGCGTGCGGGCTACGGCGTCATGGCGGTCGACCTGCGCGGCCACGGCGAGAGCACCCTCAGCCCCTCGGGCGAGAAGCTGACCTGGAAGAAGCTTCGCGCGACGCCGAGCGCCAACGACTTCGCCGACATGTCGCGCGACGCCGAGGCCGCGGTCGCCTGGCTCACCGGCCAGGGCGTTCCCGAGGACTCGATCGGCCTCATCGGCGCCGAGGTCGGCGGCAGCATCGCCATCCGCTACGCCGCCACTCACCAGAAGGTTCCCTTGGTCGTCATGCTGTCGCCCGGGATGCGCTGGCAGGAAGTCCTCACGCCGAACGCGCTTCGCGCCCTCAAGCGCGCGATCCCGACCCCCGTCCTCATGATCTACTCCGAGGCGGACAAGCGCTCCGCCAAAGAAGTGCCGATCCTCTACGCCTTCGCCAAGGGCGCCGTCGGCCCGCGCCATGTGACCCTCGTCTCCGTCCCGCAGGAACGCGGCACGCGCATGTTCAAGGCCCAGCGCCCGCTCGTCGGCCAGGTCATCGACTGGCTCGGTAACCCGATCCAGCCCGAGGGCGTCGAGCTGTCCACCACGCCGCTTCAGGGCGGCACCACGATGTCGCTGATCCGCGATCACATCATCGACCCCTCGGACAAAACCCTGATCGACGACACCGGCACGCCGGCTCCCGCCGTCAAGCCGGCCGAAGACGGCGACGACTGAGGCCGTGGCCCTTCTCTCCGCGCGCGCCTACGCGAAGCTGCCCACCGAGCAGCCCAACCCGCGCACGCGGAACATCGACCGAAAGAAGACGGTCGACATCGTCCGCCTGATCGTCGCCGAGGACCGGCGCGTTCCGCTCGCCGTCGCCCGCGTGGCCGTCGATTTGGCGCGCGGCGTCGACGCCCTCGCCCAAACCTTGGCTTCCGGCGGTTCGGTGCTTCTGCTGGGCGCCGGCACGAGCGGCCGTCTGGCCGTCCTTGAGGCCGCCGAGTGCCCGCCCACCTTCAACACCACCCCGCGCCAGATCCGCGCCGTGATCGCAGGCGGCAAGTCCTCGATGTTCCGCGCCAAGGAGGGGGCGGAGGACGATTCCGCGCTCGGCCGGCATGCGGCGGCGACGGTACGCGCGGGTGATTCCGTTATCGGCGTCGCCGCCAGCGGCGTCACGCCCTTCGTCCACGCGGCTTTGGCCGAGGCCAAGAAGCGGGGGGCGGCCACCATTCTCGTCACCTCGGGCGTCGCCAAGACGCGCTGCGCCGACATCATCATCGCCCCGCTCGTCGGCCCCGAGGTCGTCACCGGCTCCACGCGCCTAAAAGCAGGCACCGCCGCCAAGCTCGTGCTCAACGCGCTCACGACCGGCGCCATGATCAAGATCGGCAAGGTGTACGACCACTGGATGGTCGATCTGCGTCCGACCAACCGCAAGCTGCGCCTGCGCGCGGGCCGGATCATCTCGGACCTCGGCGGCGTTTCCACCGCTCGCGCCGAGGCCCTGCTTCGCGCCTCCCGCGGGAGCGTAAAGACCGCCGTCGTCATGGCGCGCAAGCGCCGCACCGCCGCCCAAGCCCGCGAGCTGCTGGCGCGCAACGGCGGGGCCCTGCGCCGCGCCCTGGAGAACACCTAATGAAAGGCCGCGTTCAGATCGAGACGGTCTCGAGCATCGTCCTCAAGGACAACCCTCTCGGCGATCCCCGCCGGCGCGACATTCCCGTCTATCTTCCGCCGTCCTACGGCACGGCGCGGGGCCGCCGTTATCCCGTTCTTTACTACCTTCCCGGCTTCACGGGCACGGCCCGCGGCGCGCTGAACTACAATCCGTGGAAGGAAAACATCGCGGAGCGCTTCGACCGCCTCATCGAAGAGGGAAAAGCCCCCGAAGCGATTCTCGTCCTCGTCGACGGCTTCACCGCCTTCGGCGGCTCGCAGTATTTGAATTCGACGGCGACCGGCCGTTACGAAGATTTCGTCGTCTATGAGGTCGTCGGCTATATCGACGACAAGCACAGCACCGTCCGCCATCCCGAGGGCCGCGCGGTCCTGGGCAAGTCCTCGGGCGGCTTCGGCGCACTGACGCTCGCGATGCGCCACCCCGAGGTGTTCCAGCACTGCGTCAGCCACTCGGGCGACGCGGGCTTTGAAGCCTGCTACGGGACCGACATGTACAAGTTCGCGAGCGCCCTCGGCAATTTCGGCGACTCGCCCAAGCGTCTCGTCGACGAGTTCTTGAAGTCGAAGGACAAGGAGTCGTTCGATCACGCCGTGGTCAATTTGATCGCCATGGCGTCCTGCTACTCCCCCAACGAGAAGTCCCCGTTCGGCTTCGACCTACCCTGCGACCCGCGCACCGGCGAGCTGATTCCCGCCGTCTGGAAGCGCTGGCAGGCGCTCGATCCCGTCCACGCCTGCGCCAAGCACGCGGGCTCCCTTCGCCGCATGAAGACCTTGTGGTTCGACGCGGGGACGAAGGATGAATTTTACCTGCATCTCGGCGCGCGCCGTCTCTCCGACGCGCTCAAGGCGCTGAAGATCCGGCACACTTACGAGGAGCACGGGTTCGGTCACTTCAACCTGAACTCGCGCCTCGACAAGTCGCTGTCGCTCCTCGCCTCCCGCGCACGCCGCGTCGGGTCAAAATTCAGCAAATAGAGCGCTTAGCGCTTGTGTCCGTCGCCGCTTCGTCCTTATAATCCTCCTATGACCAAATCCATCGCGCTTCTTCTGATTCCCGCCGTTTTGCTCTGCGTCTCGTCGGTCCGAGCCCAAGAGGACGGCGAGGAGGCTCCGACCGAAGACGCGCGCGCGACGGCCCCCGTGCACCGCGCCGCGGGTAAGGCGTTCAACGCGCCCCGCCCGCGCCCCGCCGCGCCGGCGGCGGGCGGCGACAGCGTCGAGCCGTCTACGGAATCCGAAAACGCGCCCGGCAGCGGGGGCGGCGACTCCAGTTCGGCGATCTCGGGCGGAGGCTCGAGCCTCGGCGATCGCGGCATCGGCACCGGTAAAGCGGACAGCGCGCCCGGCACCGCCAAGAGCAATTCGCCGTCCGGCGAAGGTGGCGGGTCGAGCGGCGGGGTTTCCTGTGAGAAAAGCGACCCCAAGCTGAGCGCCGTTCATCGAAGAGAGATCGATCTGAAGGCCTTCAGCCAAACGGACGGCTTCGTCCGCTACGAGCTCCGGTCCGGCGAGGCGCTTTCGGTCAAATTCAAGACGCCGCATTCCGGCTTCGGCTTTTTCACCACCGGCGATTCGACCAGCGCGCGGGAGGTGGCGAACCTCATGACGATCTCCCAGACGCCGTGTGACTTTGACGCGGCCAAGGCGGCGAAGAAGGACCCGTGCCACGTGCAGATGATTCACGGGGCCGAGGTCCGGTTCCAGATCGCTCCCGCTCAAAAAGGAATCGGCTGGGGAGGCTGCATCCTGAAGCCGGACTCCGTCTACTACATGAACATCCGCAACCTCACGAGCCCGGTCGAGGGGGTCGCGTCCTTCGACAGCTGCGACGATTGGCACGGGACCGGCGTCAAGCCGTGCTGCGGCGGCTGGTGGCAGTTCCGCCACGGCGACTTGAAGTGGACCGACGGGGACGCCAAGCCGGGAAATCCCGACGGCGGCCGAACGGCCGCGACTTTGATGTGCCGCTAGCCGCGCGGCGGGTTCGACTTGAAGACGCGGTTCAGCTGAAAGGGTAGGACCGCGCAGACGAACAGGACGATGAGGACGAACTTGTCCCAGCTCACCGGCCGGCCGGTCGCCCCGGACGCCGCCGCTTCCCCGATCAAAACGGCGCACAGCGCGCAGGCGCCCGAGAGCAGGCGGACGCCGAGAGGGAAGTCCGTCTTGCCGTCTCGCGTGAGGAAGGTCGCGTCCGATCCGTAGAGCGGACCCATCAGCGACGGCGCCAGGACGAGGAAGCCCACGAAGACGCGCAGGTTAAGGACCTCGAAAACGCCGGTGAAGCCCCGAAGGCCAGCCCAGGCGGTCGCGGAGGCGGCCACACCGGCGGCGGACCACACGGCGGTTCGCTTCGATGAAAGGTTTGATTCGGGCATGGGCCGATTATAAATCATATCCACCCGCGTTCCCAGGACTTGACAGATCAAGCGGTCCGGTTATACTTCATTGAGTCACGCCCTATTTTTCGGAACGAACCGATGATCAATAAACAATCGAAGCTCAGAACGGCCGGCGAGCGGACCTGTCACGGTCCGTCCCGCGGTCCCGAGGTATTCGTCTAGCGCGCGTTCACTTCGCGCTCGACGGAGCCCCGGGCCCTAAGGCCCGGGGCTCCTCGTTTTTAGCCGTGTCGCAGTCGCAGGGAGGTGATCCGAAAATGAAGAGGAAGCATCGTCGTCAGAAGGCGGTTTCCGCCTTCGACGTGGCCTTGGAGGCGTGCCGGGCGCTGATCCCGACCGACCTCCGGCCCCGGCCGGACATCCGGCGCGCGACCGTTTTGGCGCGGTTCGCCGTCGCGATGGTGAAGTAAACGACCTCCGCGGACGCGCGGAGGTCGTCGTCTTTACAGGCGGTCGATGGCGGCGAGGTGGACGGCGCGTTCGGCAGGCGTCAGCCACGAGGAAAGAAATGAATTTTTTGCCAAGGTCGCGAGCTCGGCCTTAGTGAGCGAGAGCGCGGCGGCGGTCTGAGCGTAGTTCGCGTCCGCGTAGCCGCCGAAGTAGGCGGGATCGTCGGAATTGATCGTCGCGCGGAGTCCCTTCGCGAGCATGGTTCGCAGGGGATGGTCTTTGAGCTTGTCCACGACGCGCAACTTCACATTCGAGAGCGGGCACACGGTGAGCGGGACTTGGTCGCTCGCGAGGCGGTCCACAAGTTTCGGATCCTCCAGGCAACGCACGCCGTGATCGATGCGTTCGACCTTGAGGAGATCGAGGGCCTCGGTGATGTAGGCGGGAGGGCCCTCCTCGCCCGCGTGAGCGACGGCGCGCAGCCCGGCGGCGCGGGCTTTCGCGAACACGCTCTTGAACAACGACGGGGGCCGATTCTTTTCGGAGGAGTCCAGGCCGACGCCGGCAATGCCGCCGAGCGGAAGGGCGACGGCCAAAGTCTCGAGCGCCGCGTCTTCGTCGAGGTGCCGCAGGAAGCAGAGGATCAGGCGAGAAGTGACGGCCAGCTCTTTTTCGGCCCTCCGGCACGCTTCGGTCAGCCCGGAAATGACGGCCTGATACGGCACACCGCGGTCCGTGTGCGTTTGCGGGTCGAAGAAAATTTCCGCGTGCTTGACGCCCATCGGCGCGACGCGCGTGAAGTAGGCCCAGGCCAGATCGTGGAAGTCCCTTTCGGTCTTGAGAACCGAGGCGCCCTCGTAGTAGATGTCGAGGAAGCTTTGAAGGTCGTGGAACGAGTAGGCCGCGCGCACGGCGTCGACGGAATTGAAGCGAAGCGACACCTTGTTTCGTTTCGCGAGCTCGAACATCAGCTCCGGCTCGAGGGTTCCCTCGATGTGAAGGTGAAGCTCGGCTTTAGGAAGCGCCGTGAGAAACGAGTCGCTCACGGCAGCGCGACCGCGTGCGCGGTGCGTAGAATTTGGATGTCGGAGGCGACGGCGGTCAGCTCTTCGGCGGTGTAGAAATCGGTGGCGCCGGAGCCGGAGTCCTGGACCATATACAGCCGCTCGCCGCGCGAGCGGCTATCGAACGCGCCGAGCAGATAGACCTCGTGATGCAGGACTTCGTAGTCGTGGCCGTGCAGGGCGCGCTCTTCGGGGGAGTGCTTATAACGCTCGTGGAACATGCGCAGGCTGATCATCACCTCGCGCCCGCGGCCGATGAGGGCGCTCCACTCTGAGGCCGTCGCCGGAGGGCCGCGCGCCTCGACGCCGAGGCCGAGCAGCTTTGCCCATTTCTTGATGGATTCGATCCCCATGCCTTCGCCCACGTCGACGCCGAGCTTGAGGTTGATGGAGTTTTGCAGGGAGGCGAGCTCCGCGCCGCGGGCGGTCGTCACGGACTCGGCGCGAACATTAAGGAGCTCTCGTGCTCGTTCGACAAAGCGGTGCACGGAGAGGGGGTAGACGAAGCCAACCGACGCGGAGATCGCGTTGAACAGGGCGTGGTGCGCGCAGTGCGCGGAGTCCTTGTCCTGGATCTGCGTGATGCGCCACTCGTGGCCGATGAGCGAGCCGTCGCGCGCGGCGGCTCGGGCTTCGGCGATCAAAGACGCGTCGCGCGCGCGCGAATGCGCGCGCTCGTAGGCGAGCTTGACCGCGCGCTCGATGAAGCGGATGTAGTCGTGGCCCTGGAACTGATAGGGCAGGTAGCTCGTGTTGGCGCGATACCAGCGATTGGCGTCGCGGC
>JAYTIP010000228.1:0-21359 GCA_043731745.1 Elusimicrobiota bacterium
GCGACGCGAATAGACCGTCAGCCGCCGTACTTGGTCATGCGGTCCAAAATGAGGTTCGTTTCCGCCTTGCTGGCGTACTTGGCGTCCGTCAACGGGGGAAAGCCCTGGTCCTTGTCGGCTTTGATGTCGGAGATGAAGAGGCGCGTGACGCGGCAAGCGTCGTAAGCGGGGGTTCCGGCCGCACCGGCCTTGTCGTCGCAGAGCGCTTTATCCGCCGGCGGCAAGGCCCGGGCGAGCAGGGCGTTTTGGTACGCGACGTGCTGGCCGCCATTTTGGGCGGACGCACGGCCGGCGGCGCCGACCGACAAAACCATCACGAGCGCGACGATCGCATTTTTCATAGGTCTTCTCTAACGGCTACCGTCTCAGTGTAGAGCCGGTTGTCGACGCTGTCAAGGGCCCTTCTTGACAAGGGTGGTGCCGCGGCTTACACTGTCGCCACCGGCATGAAAACCCTCTTGCCTCTCGTCCTCGCCTTTCTGGCTCTGTCCGGGCCCGCATTCGCCTCCCCGGCCCCTGGGGACTCCGAAACGAGCGCGCAGGATCAGGCCCGCTTCGATCTTCTCAAAAAGAGGTTCCTCCAGCAGCAGGGAATCCCGGCGCCGGCGACCGGAGCGGTCGCGCCGGTGACGCCGGGAGCCTCGCCCATCCCCGTGACCGTCGAACCGACGCGGTCCTGGGAAGAGCAGGAACGCGAGCGGTCCACCGAGTTCAACGCCCAGTTCGGCCAGGGGGCCTATGAGGGCATCATCGGATTTTCCAAACGCTGCGTCTCGGCGGACGGTTGCGACAAGCTGGCGACCGCGGATTTAATCGGCGGCGCTTATAAGTTCGTCGATCTTCAGAAGGACGTCGTGAAAAAAACGGTGACGCCCGATTCCGACGCGTACCGCAGCCGCCACGCGGACATCAAGGGCGGAATGCGAGCGGCCCTCGAGGAATTCCGGCCGCGTGCGGGCGGACGCACGAGCTACGAAAGCGACTTCATCAAGTTTTCCGACCCGATCGTCAAAAAAATATTCTCCAAAGACGAGCTTCTACAGTACGCGGAGCGCAACGCCGCTTCCGCGGATTCACCGGCCTTCTACAACTACCTCGGGCAGACGCTCAATTCGGCGGGCCCTCCGGCCCGGGCAAAGGCCGCGTTCGACGCGGCGCTGCAAAAAGATCCGAAGAACGAGGCGGCGCTGAGCGGACGCGCGGAGTCCCGTCTGAGGATGGGGGATTATTCCGGAGCCGCTCAGGACGCCCGTGAGGCCCTGAAGCTCGATTCAGAGGACAAGCACGCGCTCGTCGTCATGAAATTCGCCGAAGGACGGGCCCCGGGCGTCGTCTTGCCGGCGGCGAGCTTCGAGGCGCTCGGAGATCCCGGCCCGCGCGGCCCCGGCGCTGGGGGATCCGGACCGGGGCGCTTCTCGGGCGACGGCTCCGGCGCCGGGGCCCTTTCCCCCGTTCGAGCGGAAACGGAGCGCCGTTCGAGCGCTCTCGTCGTCGACGCCCGACGCCTCTTGACCTTGGGAGACGCGCGCGCCGCGGTCGCGATGCTGTCGAAAGCCACGGAACTCAACCCGCGTAACGCCGAGGCCTTGGCCTTGACGGCCATGGCGCAGATTCGCCTTAAACATTATCCGGAGGCTTTGGCCGCGGCCGAGGCGGGCCTTCATCTCGCCCCGAAAAACGGGGCGTTGCTCGACGCCAAGGCCAACGCGCTCAACCGCATGGGCGATTATCAAGGAGCCCTCGCGTCCGCCGACCTCGCCATCGAGTCTAATTCCGGCGATTCGATCGCCCACTACAACCGCGCCTGGGCGTTGAGCGGCCTCCACCGCCGCGAGGAGGCAGTGGCCGCACTGAAGACCGCGGCGGCGCTGAGCCCCCAGTTCGCTCCGGCCTTGGCCAACGCCATGAATCTGCCCCTGGAGCGCGATCTGATGTTTCTGTTTCCGACGGAGACGGCCCCGGAACCGTATTCAGCCGTGCCTCCCCCGGCGGCGGGAGCGTTGCCTCCTTGGTCCGGGGCCGCGGCGCTGGTCTTGCTGGCCTTGGCGGCGGCGGGCGTCGTCCTCACCCGCAAGCGGGCCCTCCCGCCTCCTCTTGCGCAGCGGCGTTCCTCGCCGGGCCTTCTCGACGGGAAGTATGAACTCGGTCGTGAGATCGGCGCCGGCGGTATGGGAGTCGTCTACGCCGGTCGCGACATCTCTCTCAACCGGCCGGTGGCCGTGAAACGCATGCGGGAGGAGTTCCGTTGGGACGAGCGTGAGCGCGCCCGCTTCGTCACGGAAGCGAAGCTCGTGGCGAAGTTGAAGCACCCGCACATCGTCGGTATTCACGCGATCGTCGAACACGAGAAAGAAGTTTATCTCGTCTTTGAATACATCGAAGGACGAACCCTCTATGAACTCGCCCAAGGGCGGCCTCCGTCGTTTGAAAAGACCCGGGACATGTTTCGCGGGGTCGCGGCGGCCCTGGACTACGCTCACGGTCTGGGAGTCATCCACCGGGATATGAAACCGTCGAATCTCATGGTGGACGACGCCGGTCGAGTTCGGGTGATGGACTTCGGCATCGCGCGTTTGACTGAAGAGGCGTTGAGCCGCCGTTCCAAGACGAACACCGTGATCGGCACCCCGCTGTACATGGCGCCTGAGCAGGAGCAAGGCGTCGTCCGCAAGGAATCGGACATCTACTCCATGGCCGTGTGCCTGTATGAGGTGCTGACCGGGCGGCCGCCGTTCAACGGCTCCGCCGCCGGTTTGCTGATGAACAAAATCAAGAAGAACTTCGAACCGGCGACTAAATTCGCTCCGGCCTTGCCGGGCGACATAGACGCGATTTTCACGAAGGCGCTCGATCCGGACCCGGACAAGCGCTACTCGACGGCTGCGCGGCTGATGCGCGACCTCGAAAGTCTCGAATCGCGTCGCGGTTGACCTTCGGCGGGCGTAAGCCCGCGCGGGGGCGAATGGTATCATCAGGGCATGTTCCGGACCTGGATTCGCCGAGCCTTGCTCGCCGCGGCGCTTGCCTTTTTGGCTGGGGCCGCCGGCGTCGGTGCGATGTTCCTGTCCGGCTGGTGGCGCTACCACCAGCTCGAGTCGTCCATCATCGAGAAGATGGACGCGTACTACCTCAACCTGACCGTCCCGGGCCGAGAGGAGTACCTGCTCGGCGAGGACGAGGCGTTCGAAGTGCCCTACATGGCCTCGAAGCTCTCCGTCGCGGCGGCGCCGACGCGCATACTCGACGATAAAGACCGGCTTCTGGCTGAGTTCTCCGTTGAAAAGGGCCAGTATGTCCGCTCGCCCGACGACCTGCCCGCGTTCCTCAAGAAGGCGCTGGTCGCGAGCGAAGACGCCCACTTCTACGAGCATCGCGGCGTCGACTGGAAGGCGACGGCGCGCGCGATCGCCGTGACTTTGTCGCACGCTCGCCGCCCCCAGGGCGGGTCGACCTTGACGCAACAGCTCGCCAAGCAGATGTTCACCACGCGCAAGCGCACGCTCGGCCGTAAAATCTTCGAGTATTTCTGCGTGCGCAAGCTCGAGCAAAAGTTCACGAAAGATCAGATCCTCATGATGTATCTGAATTTCGCCTACTTCGGCCACGGCTCCTTCGGCGTCGAGTCCGCCTCGCGCTACTACTTCGGCAAGCCCGCCTCCGCGCTCGACGTGGGGGAGGCCGCGATGATGGTGGGCATCATACCGAGCCCGAACAAGTATTCACCGCTCGACTCACCCGAGCTGGCGCGCCCGCGCCAGCGCACCGTGCTTAAGCGTATGGCTAAGAACGGCTTCATTCCGGAATCCTCCGTCGAACGCATCGAGAGCGAGTTCTGGGATCGCTTCACCAAGCGCGCGAGCGTGCCCGAGGTGTCTTTCTGGCGCACGCGAGTCAACGAAGCGCCCTATGTCGTCGAGTTCGTGCGCCGCCAGATGCTGCGCTCGTACTCGAAGGAGCGGCTGCTGCGCGGCGGCCTGACGATCCGCACCACTTTCGATCTCGACGCGCAGAAAGCCGCCCAGCGCGCCCTGCGCGAGCGCCTCGCCAAGGAAAACGACCCGTCGGCCAAGCCCGACGAGGACGGAGAGCCCGCCGGCAAAGAATCACCCGTCGAAGGCGCGATCGCGGCTTTAAATCCCAAGGACGGCGCCTTGATCGCGCTCGTCGGCGGAACCGGCTTCAGCTTCCAGAACCAGCTCGACCGCGCCAGCGACGGGCGCCGCCTCATGGGCTCGTCGATCAAGCCCTTCGTGTGGGCTGAGGCCTACGAGACCGGGCGTTATACCGCCGGGAGCAAATTCCTGGACGAGCCTGTCACCTACAAGATCGGCGGCGGACGGAAGTGGTCCCCGCACAACTACGGCAACAAATACTTCGGCGAGGTGCGCTTGGACTTCGCGCTGTGGAAATCGCTCAACTCGGTCTCGATCAAGCTCCTCAAGGAGATCGACATCGACAAGGTCCTCGAGGCCTTGGTCAAAGCCGCGGGCGTCCCGCGCGAGCGCCTTCCGCGCAACCTGTCCTTGGCCCTGGGCACCGCCGACATCTCGCCCGTGCAGATGGCCGCCGCCTACGCGGTGTTCGCCAACGGCGGTCATGCCGTGCACCCCTGGTGGCTGCGCCGCGTCGAGGACCGCGACGGCAAGGCGCTCAGCGAGGGCGAAGCCCCGAAGGCCGAGGGCGAGGTCGTCATGTCCTCGATGACGGCGCGCGCGGTCATCGACACGATGAAGGGCGTGCTCGGCTCCGAAGGCACCGCCTACGCCTCGGCCCGACGCTTGGGCTTCAATATTCCGGCCGCCGGAAAAACCGGCACCACCAACGACTACCGCGACGCCTGGTTCGCCGGCGTGACGCCCGAGCTCTCCGCCGCCGTCTGGATCGGTCACGACGACATGCGCACCGCCATGTCGCCCGGAAAAGCCGGCGGCTCCATCGCCGCGCCGACCTGGATGTCCTTCGTCAAGGAAATCTACATGTCCAAGCCCACGAAGGACTTCTAAAACGGCAACGGTGCCTGACCTGAAGTTTCGGTAGTTTCGTGGGCGATTAGACTTGAGACGGCGCGCGGCGAGACATTCATCCAATCCGCGATAATCCCCAGGCGATAGCCGGCTTGGATTGCACGATGTATGAACAGCCGTTTTGCCGGCATTAATTCGCGCCGTCTCGATCGCGAACGCATGTCTGCCGGAACGACCAACCGCTCCTGTGCGACTGCTTCCGTTAATGCGAGCAAGCTTGGTTGCTCCGAACCCGCCGTCCTGACGAGCAGCGGGCCCGCCTCTTCCTCGGGCCACGGTTTGAATTCAGGATAATCGGGCTCAGAGGCGAGGAGGGGATCGAGCCCCCTGCGCTTATGGTCGTGATAGCTCGACCAAGGCCACATTTCCGGATGAGTGACGAGGCCAGCCCGGACAGGATTCATGTGGATGTATCGAATTAAACCGGTGAGATAGGCATCGGTGAGGCACAATTTCGCGTTGTGTCGCGCCTCAAAGAGATGTCCAGCCCGATCGTATCGGTGGTTGAAAGTTGTGGCATACGGTGCGAGTATTCTCTGCATGACCCGATATAGGGGAACGTCTCCGATCTTGATAGCGAGGTGAAAATGATTGCCCATGAGGCAATAGGCGATCAGCGTCGTATGAGTCTGGCTTATCGTCCGATTTAACGCCTTGAGAAAGACGCGCCGATCCTGATCGTCGAGAAAGATCGCGCGTCGGTCCACGCCGCGGGCCATCACATGATAGATCGCGCCGGGATAATGTATTCTTGGTCGTCGTGCCATACTATTCTTACGATTGACACCCCCAAAATGTTCCCTCGCCGCTTCAAAACTACCGAAACTTCAGGCCTGACCCTCCTCCTAGCGGCGGCGTTTTTTGCTGCCTGCGGGCCTACCAGGGAATCCGAGCCCAACGACTCGTATCAGCAGGCGACGCCGCTGAAGGCCGGGGCTAAGGCGCAGGGCACGATATCGAACCCGAAGGATCAAGACTGGTACCGGCTCGACGTCGCGGCCGAGGGCGTGCTGACGGCCAAGATCGGGGGGATCAAGGATGTGGACTTCGTCCTCTCTTTCTTCGATAAGGACCGGCGCGAGCTTAAGCGCGTCGATGAGACCACGGTCGGCGGCGACGAGCAGCTTCTCGATCTCGGCGTCTCGCCCGGCGCGTATTACCTCGTCGTCGCCAACAAGAACGAGAAGGCCAACAATCCCGGCCAGCAGTACGAACTTCAAACCAAGCTCGACGGCCCGAACGGTCGCGAACGCGAGCCCAACGACACGGCGCTCACGGCGCAGCGGCTCGAGGCCGGCGGTCTGGCCAAGGGCCACTATTGGCCGGCCAAACAGCTGCTCTCCGAGGATCCGGAGGCCGCCGAGGAGGACTGGTATTCCGTCGAGGTCGCCAAGCCCGGCCTGTTCCTGCTGAACGTCGACGTCAGCGAGGTGCCGAAGGTCGACGCGATCCTCGAGGTGTACGACACGAACGGCTACAAGCTCAAAGAACTCGACGCGGGCGGCATCGGCGAAGGCGAGAGCCTGCGAAACTTCGGCGTGCGCGGCCCCGGCAAGTTTCAGCTTCGACTGCGTTCGAAGTACAAGACGCAGGGCAATCCCGACGTGCCCTACGATCTTCTCACCGAGCTCTTGCCCTACCAGGGAGCGACCGAGTTCGAGCCCAACGATCAGCGCGCCGACGCGACGCCGCTCGAACGGGAGTCCATTTCCGGCACGATTTCTCCCGCCGGCGATCAAGACTGGTACAAGGTCACGACCGACTCCGGTACCAAGCAGCTCCTACGAGCCGAGTTGTCGGGGCTCGCGGGTATGGATCTGACTCTTTCTCTCCGCGACGGCCTGGGCAACGAAATCTCCTTCATCGATAACATGGGCAAGGAGCAGCCTGAGATCCTGACGGGCTGGGGCCTCACCGGCGGTGATTATCACCTCGTGGTCTCGGAGAAGAGCGGCAAGAAGTCCGACACCCGCCAGAGCTACACGCTCACGCGCAAGCTCATCCCTTGGCAGTCCGGCCTGGAGTGGGAGCCGAACAACTCGAGTGGAACGGCCCAATCGCTCAAGGTCGGCGAGTCCGTCGACGGCTACTTCGCGCCGAAGGGAGACGAGGACTGGTACGAGTTCAACCTGTACCAGAAGGGCGTCGTCGTGCTCGAGCTGACCGGCGTGATCAACGTGACGCCCACCTTGGCCCTCTACGACCAGGAGTACAAGGAGCTCGCGACGGCAGCGGCGCCGAAAGCCGGCGAGCCCGTGTCGATCGAGCGCGAGCTCGATCGCGGCACCTACGCCGTGCGGCTCAAGCCCGTCGACCCCGCGCAGAACAATGTGCGGGATAAATACTCGTTCCGCGTACGCGCGAAATGAGCCGGCTTTCGCTTTTAGCCGTCCTGCTCGCCGCGGCCTGCGCGGGTCCCAAGACGGCGGAATTCCCCAAGCCGCTCCCTCCGCCTCCGCCCGTCGTGATCGTCGAGGTGAAGGACCCGAACTTCGAGCTCGTCGTCGTCGAGGCCGTGCCCAACGCGGACGACGAAGGCGTTTCCTTCACGAAGATTTTCGTCGACGGTAAGGAGGCGGGGAAAACTCCGGTCGGCCCTCGTTCGCAAGAGCGTCGCGTGCGTCTCAAGCTCGCGACGGGCAATCAGCCCGTGCGCCTGGAGCATTGGTTCCTGCCCCCGATCGGCGAGTGGACGCTCCTGCCCCCGGCGCTTCAGCCGCGCGAACGCTTCGTCCGCGTGGAAGACGCCACGATCGCTCGTTTGACGCTCCGCTTCGGCACGGACGGCGTGCCGTCCCTCCAGCTCACGCGCGAAGCCGTTCCTCCGCGCTGACGAAACGACCGAAACTTCAGGTCTGACCCGAAGTTGTCAGGCGAGAAGCGACGACCAGGCATTGTCCAGCTTTAGGCTCGTCTCAGCGGCGATTCGAGAGGCGCGCTCGTTCTCTCGTGCCAGGAACTTCCAGTCGGGATTGCCGGGAGCGCCGAGGTGTTTGGGGAGAGGGGCGTCGTCCACTTGGGTGGGAGCGTTTGCCCGGGCTCTCTCGGCCACTTCCCGGTACGCGGTTCGAAAAGGAATTCCTTTTTTTACCAATGCGACGGCTTCGTGAGTGGCCAGAAGGTCGGAGGTCACGGCGGCCGCACACCGCGCCTCATTCACGCTCAACGACCCCGGAAGCCGTCCGACGATCTCGAGCATTTGGCCCATCGTGTCGAGGGCGGTGAACAACGGGCCCTTGGTGAGCTGGTAGTCCCGGTGATAGCCGGAGGGAAGCTGGCCGATCATGAGCACCTGGTTGAGCCAGCCCGGGAACAGCGCGGCGCGCGCTCGCGTGAGCTCGACCACGTCTGGGTTCTTCTTCTGCGGCATGATGCTCGAGCCCGTCGTGAAGGAGTCGGAGAGCTTGAGAAAGCCGAACTCAGCCGATGAGTACAGCGAAAGGTCCCAGGACAAGGTGCCGAGATCGCGGGCGACGAGGCACAGAGACGAGAGCACGGCGGCTTCCAAACGCGGGCGGCTCGACTGAACGCGCAAGGTGTTGCGCTGGACGCGCGCGAATCCCAAAAGTCTGGCGACCTTTTCGCGCGGAAGCGGGAGCATGACGCCGTAGCCGGCGGCGGAGCCGAGAGGACAGGCGTCGGCCTCGTCGAAGGCGAAGCGCAAGGCGCGGCGCGCGTCGAGGAGGGCTTCGACGTGGGACGCGGCCCAGTGGCCGATCGTCGTCGGCATCGCGCGCTGCAGATGTGAATATCCGGGGATCGGGCGTTTGTCCCATTTCGCGCCAAAGGCGGCCCACGCGGACGCGGCGACGCCCGTGGCGGCGTCGAGCTGGAGCAGGCGGTCCTTCAGGTACAGCCGCAGATTGACCTGGACCTGATCGTTGCGCGAGCGGCCCGCGTGCACCTTGGCCCCCGTTTCGCCGAGCTTTGCGGTCAGCGCCTGCTCGACGGCAGTGTGAATGTCTTCCTGCTCGCGCGTGATCTTGATCGTCTTCAAGCCGCTCAGGACCTTGCGGATGCGCGCGTACTCGGCTTTCGTCAGAACGCCGATGGAGACGAGCCCGGAGGCATGGGCCAGGCTGCCGTAGACCTCGTACGGGAGCAGGCGCGCGTCGAGCTCGGGGTCGGCGCCGACCGTGTACGCCTCGACGGCCGCGTCGAGATCGGTCTTCGTTTGCCAGAGCTTCTTCAAGCGGCCGCCTTGGCGAAATAATTGCGGATGAGCTTCTCGTAGAACAGCACGCCTGCCTCAAGCTCCGCCACTTCGAGAAACTCGTCGGGCGTGTGCGAGCGCTTGGAGTCGCCGGGGCCGGCCTTCACCGTCGGAATGCCCTTGAGGAAAACCCAATCGGACAAGGTCGGCGAGCCGTAGGCGCGTCCGGCCGGATTGGCGGACAGCGCGGCCTGGATGATCGCGTGCGAAGGATCGGTCTCGACGGAGCCGAGTCGATTGGAACGGATGAACACTTCGCCTTCCACCGTCTTCCTGACGAGAGCGATGATTTCTTCCGGGGAAACGGCGGGGGTCGTGCGGATGTCGACGACCAGCTTGCAGCGGTCGGGGATCACATTGTGGCGATCTCCGCCCGCGATCTGCGTCACCTGCAAGGTCGTCTTACCTAAAGCGGAATGCTCGAGGTCGAACTTGAGCTTGGACAGCGCGAGCACGTCGCGAGCCGCCGCTTCGACCGCGTTGATCCCGCCGCCGTGAGCCGCGTGCGCCGACTTGCCTTTCGCGGTGATCTCAAGCAACAGCAGTCCCTTCTGCGCCGTCGCGGAGTTGAGTCCGGTCGGCTCCCCGACGACGGCCGCGTCGGGCGTGGGTAGAAACGGCAAGAGCTTTTCAAGGCCTTGGCCGAGCACTTCTTCTTCGCAGGACGCCGCCAGAAGAACCTTGCCCTTCGGCGCGTTCGACGCGAAAGCCTTCCGAGCGCCGAGGATCATGGCGATCAGGCAGCCCTTGGCGTCGTTGGAGCCGCGGCCGTAAATCTTTCCGTCTTCGATGTCCGCGGCCAACGGATCACGCGTCCAGCCCTCGCCGACGGGAACGGTGTCGGTGTGCGAGTTGAGCAGCAGCAACGGGCCGTCGCCGCCGTCGAGGGTGGCGGTCAGATTCCGGCCTCTCACCTTGGGCGACAAGCCCAGCTCGAGCATGGCGGATTCCAGGCGCGCCACGACCGCGTCCTCGTTTCGGGACTCGGACGGAATTCGGATGACCTCTCTGAGGAGGTCGACGCTGTTCATGCGGTGACGGGCTCCGGAGCGAGCTCGACCGCCTGGTATTCCTGGCGCTCGCGCTTCTGCACGATCATGGTGCCGCAGCCGGCGTTGGTGAAGGTCTCGCGCAGCAAGGCGCCGGGCTTGAGGCCGTTGATGATGTGCGTGCGGCGCACGCCGCCCTGAAGGGCGCGAATGCAGGCGGCGACTTTGGGAAGCATGCCGCCGGTGAGCCGGCCGGAGGCCTTCATCGCTTCGACTTCTTCGATGTCCGCGTAGGACACGAGGCTGCCGGGGTTGCCGACGTCGTTGAGAATGCCCTCGGTGTCGGTGACCACGACGAGTTTTTCGGCCTTCAGAGCGCGCGCGATCGCCTCGGCGACCGAGTCGGCGTTGATGTTGAGCACGCCGCCCTCGGCGTCGGCGCCGAGGCAGGCGACGACGGGCGTCATGCCCGCGTCGAGCAAGGTGTTGAGGACCTTCGGATCGACGGACTCGATGTCGCCGACGAAGCCGTAGTCGACCGCGCCGACGGCGCGCTTCTTGGCGATCACGAGGCCCGCGTCGACGCCGGAGACGCCGACGGCCTGCGTCTCGTGGGCGCGGAAGGTCGCGAGGATGTCGACGTTGAGGGTGCCCGCGTACACCATCTTGGCGACCTCGAGGGTCTGCGCGTCGGTGACGCGCCGGCCGTCGACGATCTTGGGCTCGAGGCCCAAGCGCTTGGACAGGTCGGTCGCCTGGGAGCCGCCGCCGTGAACGAGCACGACCTTGATGCCGACCTGCTGGAGCAGGCAGACGTCCTCGACGAGCGCGTCGAGCATCTCTTTGCGGCCGACCACGCGGCCTCCGACCTTCACGACGAAGATCTGTCCCTTGTACATGCGGATGTACGGGATGGCCTGCTTGAGCATGAGGGGCGAGTCGGTCATTTGCGGTGTCTCCTGGCGGCGGCGGTTAAGCGCTTCGTGTTCGAAGCGAGCAGATACATGAGAACGGCTTTGGCGGTGTGGAGGCGGTTCTCGGCTTCGTCGATGTGAACGGCCCATTTGCCGTCGAGAACGGCGTCATCGACGACGAGGTTTCGGCGGACCGGTAGGCAATGCATGAAGATTCCGTTATTCGTTTTCTTCATCTTGGCGGCCGAGATCGTCCACTTCTTGCGGAAAACGGGATCGGAGGAAGGAGCCTGTCCGTAGTTCGCCAAAGAGCCCCACGATTTTCCGTACACGACGTGCTGACCTTCGAAGGCGCCCATCGCGTCGTCGGTGATCGTCAGCTTCGTCCCGTTGGCCGCGCAGTTCTTCTTCACGCGCGCCATAACTTCGGGATCGAGGTCGTAGCCTTCCGGGCGGGCGATCGTCACGTTCATTCCCGCCATGGCCGCCATCTCGACGGAGGAGTTGGGGACGGCCATGGGCAAGGGCTTAACATGGGGCGCCCAAGAGAGCAGGAAATTCTTCTTCACCGGATTCATGCGCTCCCGGATGGTCATCAAGTCGGCCAAGGCCTGGCACGGGTGTCCCGACGCCGATTCCATGTTGATGACCGGTACCGTCGAGTACTTGATGAAGGCCGCGAGCGCCGACTCCTTCTTGTCGTGGTTCCAGGACTTGCCCTCGGGGAAGGAGCGCAGCCCCAGGCCCTGACACATGCGGCCGAGCACCGGCACGGCTTCCTTCAAATGCTCCGCGGCGGTGCCGTCCATGACGACGCCCTCGACGGACTCCATGCCCCAGGTGCCGCCCGAGCCGAGGCTTAAAGTCACCGGGTGGCCGCCGAGCGACGCGGTGGCCACGGAGAAAGAGACCTGCGTGCGCAACGAGGGGTTCATGAAGCAGAACGCGAGAGATTTCCCGGCGAGAGGCATGCCCTCGGGCGCCGACTTCTTGAGTGCCATCGCGGAATCGATGATCGCGTTCAGCTCGTCGATCGTGAAGTCTTTTAAATGCGTGAAGTGCTTCATGCCGCCACCGCCTCGGACGCGAAGATCTCTTCGAGCGCGCCGCGCAGCAGGCCGATCTCGGTCGGACCGACGGTCAGAGGGGGAAGAAGCCGGATGACATTAACATCATCGGCGCCGCCGACGATAATCTTTTTAGCCAACAGCGCGTCGCGCACGGCCTTGGACGGCCGGTCGAGAACCAAACCGAGGAGAAGACCTTTTCCGCGGATTTCCTTGATCTGCGGGAACTTGAAAGTCGCGCGGATCAGCTCTTCCATGTCGGCGGCGTTTTCGACGAGATTCTGGTCCACAATCGCCTTGATCGTGGCCGAGATTGCCACTGACGCCAGCGGACCGCCGCCGAAGGTCGAACCGAGCGCGCCCGGCTTCACCTTGGCGGAGACTTCCGGCGTCGCGAGCACCGCGCCGGCGGGAACGCCGGAAGCGAGGGCCTTCGCGAAGGTCTGCAGGTCGGGGCGAGCCTGGAACGCGTGGCGCGCGGAGGCGGCACCGACGCGGCCCAATCCGGTCTGGACCTCGTCGAAAATGAGAAGCGCTCCGCTTTTCTTGCAGAGAGCTTCAAGACCTTGAAGATATTCGTTCGTGGCCGTCGTCGCGCCCTGGACGCTCTGGATCGGCTCGAGTAAAAAAGCCGCCGCGTCGTCCGCGAGAGCCTTCTCCGCCGCGGCGAGATCGCCGAACGGAACGTGAACGATGTCCGCGCCTAGGCCCGACATGTTCTTCCGGTACTTGTAGCCAGTGGCGGCAATGGCCGCGGCCGTGCGGCCGTGGAAGCCACCTTCGGCGGCAATTATTTTTGTTTTACCTGTCACGCAACGCGCGATGCGCATCGCGTTCTCGTTGGCTTCCGCACCCGAGTTGCAGAAGAACACCTGCGAGCCCTTCTCGCCGCAGAAATCGACGAGAGACTTCGCGGCCTCGGCGCGGACCTTGAGGTAGACGAGGTTCGAGTAAAACAGCAGCTTGGCCGACTGAGCGGCGATCGCGTTCGTCACGACGGCGGGGGAATGCCCGATGGCCGCGACCGCGTGACCGCCGTAAAGATCGAGGTATTTGTTGCCGGCCTCGTCCCAAACCCAGCAACCTTCGCCGCGGTCAAGAACGAAAGGAAACTTTTCGTAGGTCGGGAGAACGAATGAGTCCTCGAGAGACATCGAATCGATCATGGCCATATAACCTTAAGGGTAGTGCCCCGCCATCTCAAGGCCGACGCCTTCGTCCCAGCCCATCATGACATTGAGGTTTTGGATGGCTTGCCCCGACGCCCCTTTGACTAAGTTGTCGATGGCGGAGATCACGCAGATGCGGCCTTCCTGCACCGTGACGTAGACGTCGCAGTGGTTGGAGCCGTTGACGGCGTTGAGCGAGGGGGGCTCGGGCACGAGGCGCACGAAGGAGCTTCCCTTATAAGCCGTCGCGTAGAGGTCCTTGACCTGGGCGGCGGTCCAGCCCTTGGGGAGGTCGACCTGGCACACCGCGTAGATGCCGCGGGCGAAAGGCCCCGAGATCGGTACGAGGGAGAGCTTCAGGGTCTTCTTGCCCGCCAACCGCTCGAGGATTTGTTCGACCTCGGGGATGTGCTGGTGCGTGAAGGGCTTATAGGCCTTCATGTTGCTGTGGCGCGTGGGGTGATGCGTGATCGGCGAGGCGTTGGCTCCCGAGCCGGAGGAGCCGGTGATCGCCGTGACGGACACCACGCCCGTCACGCCGCCCGAGGCCAGGGGACCGAGGGCCAGGGCGGTCGCGGTGGCGAAGCAGCCGGGGTTGGCGACCCACTTCGCCTTGGCGATTTCAGATCGGTTGAGCTCGACCAATCCGTAGGCGAACTTCTTGAGCAGGTCGGGCGCCTTGTGCTTGCGCGTGTACCAGATCGGGTACAGCGACTCGTCGCGCAGGCGGAAGTCGCCGGACAGATCGATGAGCTTGAGCTTGGGACCCGTCGCGGCGAGAATGGCGGGAACCTCCGCCATCGCGTCACCGTGGCCGCCGGCCAGGAACACGCAGTCGAGCTTCGCGTAGTCGAGCTTGCGCGTGAAGGACAGGTTCGTTCGGCCGCGCAGGTTGGGGTGGGCCAGGAACACGGGCTGGCCCGGGTAAGTGGAGGAGGTCGCGGCGGCGATCTCGACCTTCAGGTGCGACAGGAGTAGGCGGATCAGCTCTCCGCCGGTAAATCCCGCCCCGCCTTCGATTCCGACCTGGATTTTCTTCAAGCGGGCACCCCCGAGAACACGGCGGTCTCGATGAACTGGCCCAGAATTTCCTGCTCGATGCGGGCGTTGATCGCCTTCACGCCGACCTGGCCTTCGATGAACTCCTTGCCGACCGCGTTGTCCGTCGCGGGGCCGGAGAGAACATCGACCTTGAGCTTGAAGCGGTTGGTGAACAGCTCGACGGCGCCCCAAGCGGAGACCGGGTCATTGGCGCACATCACATGCGCCGCGGCGGCTCCCATGAGCTCCGCGTCCTTGAGGATTTCCTGAACCCCGTACTCGCCCATGATCCCGTCGCCGAGCTCGATGACGAGGCAGTCGAGCTCTTCCTTATTGAGCGCGTTGATGAGGCCCTTCGCGACGGGCACCGAGACGGCGCCGGTCGTCGACACCACGCCCGCGTCGGTAAACGAGAGGCCCTTGATGGCACCGCGGTCGACCATGCTCATCGTGTCGCGCAGAAGCGAGACGCCCGTGAGCTTGGCCGCGCCGACGCGGTAACCCTTCTTCGCGAGGTAGCGGATGATCTCGCCGCAGGCGAAGGTCTTGCCCGCGTTCATGCAGGTGCCGGCGACATAGATGATCGGCGCGCTCTTCTCGAGCTTGTCCGACCACGCCACCGCGCCGCTGCGGATCGACGCGGGCACGCCCACGCGCTCCCCGAGGTGGGGGAAGGAGAGAATCTGACCGAGGACTTCGGCCTGCAGGGGCTTACCGATCTCGAGGTTGACCGAGGTGCAGCGCCCGATGACGCCGCCCAGGTTCAAGATGTCGAGCTTGTCGCCGACCTTGATGGACGAAGGCACGTGGCCCGCGTAGCCGCGCAGCGCGCGGCGCGTGCCGAGGACGGCGGCGATCACGTCGCCGTCGTTGAGGTCGATCATGCGGCCGTGAATATCCTCGAGGGTGTTGTACACGGTCTTCTTGCCGTGCACGCGCACGGCGAGGACCATGCCTTCCTTGGCCTGGATGTCATCGGACAACAGGACTTCCCGGGGAATCTTGGCGTTGCGCGTCGTGGACGCGATCTTGTCGAGGGTGACCTTCATGTTATTGAACCCCCGCTTTCGCCCGCGCGGCGAGCGTCATCGGCAAGGCGTGCAGCTTGGCGAATCCCGCCGCCTCGTCGCCCGTCCACATCTTGGTGGTCTCGCCGTAAGTGGCGGCGCTGGCGACCATGGAGTAAGGGCTTTGCACGCCCGTGACGTCGAAGTGTCCCGCGCGCAGGCGCAGGCGCGCCTCGCCGGTGACGGTCTCCTGGGAGGACTTGATCATGGCCTCGATGTCGCGCATGACGGGGTCGAAGTACAGGCCTTCGTGCAGCATCTGGCCGTAGAACTCACCGGCTTGGTTTTTCCAGAAGGACTGCCAGCGCGTGAGAACGAGCTTCTCGAGCTCGTTGTGAGCCGCGATGAGCATCAAGGGCGCGGGGGCTTCGAAGCCGATTCTTCCCTTGATACCGAGAATGGTGTCTCCCATATGGACGCCGCGTCCGACCGCGTACTCGCGGCCGATGGCGTGCAGGGCGGCGACGAGCTCGACGCCGTCGATCTTTTTGTCGTCGAGGGAAACGGGAACGCCCTTTTCGAAGCCGACCACGACGTCGCGGCCGTGCTTGGGGGGTTGCGCGGAGAGGGAGGGGAAAGCGGAGTCGGGGATCTCCGTCCACGGGTTATGAGTGGCACCCCCGCCGACCGTCGTACCCCACAAGCCCGCGTTCACCGAGTACGCGGTGGTTTTCGCGGGGACTGAGACGCCGGCCTTGGCGAGGTAATCCGTTTCCTGCTGGCGAGACAGTCCGAGATCCCGGATGGGAGTGTGAACCTTCACGCCCGGCAGCAGCACCTGGAACACGGCGTCAAAGCGCACCTGATCGTTTCCCGCGCCGGTCGAGCCGTGGCAGACGCCGTCGGCCTTCACTTCCTTCGCGACGCGCGCGACCATCTCGGCCTGGAGCACGCGCTCGGCCGCGACGGAGAGCGGGTACACCCGGCCGCGCAGGATGTTGCCCTGGATGAGGGGCACGGCGAAGCGGGAGAACACCTCGGCGCGTCCGTCGAGCGCGTAGTGCTTGATCGCGCCAAGAGCCTTCGATCGTTCCGTGATGGTGGCGAGTTCCTCGGCGGAGAACCCTCCGGTGTCCACGGTCGCGGTGATGACTTCCGCGCCGAGCTCCTTCTGCAACCACAGCACGCAGAAGGTGGTGTCGAGTCCGCCGGAAAACGCGAGAACGATCTTGGGTTTGTTCATTTAGTTGGCCATCCTGTTCTGGAGGAATTCGACGAGCTTCTTCTGAGACGCGGCGGAATCGGTGGCGACGAAGACGGTGTCGTCGCCGGCGAGCGTGCCGACGACGCCGGTGACGGTGAGCTGGTCGAGCGAAAGCCCGACGCGCGGGGCGGCGCCGGTGTCGCAGCGGATCACGGTCAGGTTTGGACCGGCGGGGACGACCGCACGCACGAAGGTGCGAAGGGGCATCTCGGCGTCGGGCGCGGTCTCGCCGGTGGCGGCCTTGTACACGCCGCCGGCCTTCACGAGGCCGAGCTCGGCTATGTCGCGAGAGATGGAGACCTGAGTTGCGGCGATGCCGCGCTTTTTGAGGGACTTCACCAGATCGTTCTGCGTCGCGACCTCCTCGTGGGAGATCGCCTCGAGGATCGCGGTCTGGCGGGCGGCCTTGCCTTCGGTCCTGTCTGTATATTTATTCATGGTGATGAATAATTATACATAACGGAGAACTTTAATCAAGTTTTATTCTTGCCGACCTTGCGCTCTGCGCTCGCGCGGCGTACACTCCCGGCATGAAGCTAATCCCCCTGCTTTCGCTGCTGCTGCTGTCCGCCGTCCTGGTCCGGGCCGATGACTCGGCTCCGGTTCCCGCGAAGAAAAAGAAGAAGGCGACGAAGGGGGGCGCCAGCGTGCCCGCCAACCGGGCCCCGGTGAAAGCGACGAAGAAGACGGGCGTCGAGGCGGGCGCCCAAACGACCTCTCATCCGGGAGGCTCGCAAATCACCGACGGCGGCGAATCCGTCCTGGGCACGGGCATCAAGCGCGGTAACGCGGATAAGGCTCCTGGGGCAACGGGATCATCGGGCGGGGCAGGGGGCGGCGGCGGGGGGGCCGCTGGCGGCGCTGCGACCGCGCCGGCCAAGCCGGCCAACTCCTTCGCCGACATTAAGGTCTTCACCGCGAATTCTCCCAACGGTCCGTGGGTCGACGGCTCCGCGGCGTGCACCTCGGGCACGGTCTATACCCGCACGACCGGCGTCAGCCGTACGAATCCGCCGAAAGGTTGCGCTTCGCCGGCCTCAAACAACGGCTGCCTCAATTACGCCAGCCACCGCGCCTTTCTCGCCACCGAATGGGTCGATAATAACACCATCCAAACGGTCGTCAACGGTGCCAGCTTCCCGCCGGGCGCGTACAGCATTTACCTGAGCTATTCTGCGGCCGAGATTGCGCGCGTAGGCACCATGCAGTTGAAGAGCTGCGCGGCGGCGGCGCTCACCTGCGGCTGGACGACGCCGAACTTCGTCGTGGGTCCCTGCGGCGGCCCCGGTTGCGGCAATACGCCGTGCACCATGGCCAACCGCGGTCAGCAGGGTCAAGGCGGAGGCGGCACCTGGACTTGCGTCTGCAAGTGAGCCGTTACGGCTTGGCCTTGGGTTTGTAGGGGACGAGCGGGTCGTACCACAGACCGGCGCCTCGCGCGAGCGCGATGACGGCGAAGCTCGCCTCCGTGACGACCTTCTCCCACGAGGCCTCGCCGCGCGAGATCTTGTCGAGGTCGTCCTCGAGCCGCCGCGTGTAGTCCATGTCGATGAAGTTTCCGGAGTAGTGGCGCACGAGGAAGTCCGACGCCGAGAGCCCTAAGGGCGTCGCGTGGAGTTTGCGCTTCTCTTCCTTAACATAGCCGCGCTCGAGGATCACGCGCATGATCGCCGCGTAAGTGGAGGGCCGGCCGATGCCTTCGGCCTCGAGCTTCTTGATGAGCGACGCCTGGGTGTAGCGCGGCGGAGGCTTGGTCGAGCGCTTGAGCGCGTCGAGCGAGAGCAGATTCAACGGATCGCCGGGGTTGAGCATCGGCAGTTCGCCGTCGCTCTCGTCGTCGTCGAGCTCCTCTGCGCCCTTCGCGCCCTTCTTCTTGGTTTCTTCCGTCGCGTCTTCGCCGGAAAGGCGGCGCCAGCCGTCAAAGAGCAGAACCTTCCCCTTGGCCTGGAAGATGCCCATCGGAACGGACACGCCTTTCTCCGTCTTCCAGCCGCCTGGGTCGCAGGCGACATCGATGGTCGTGATCTGGTCGCGGCCCGGCGCCATCTGACACGCGATGAAGCGTTGCCAGATCAGCTTATAAAGCCTGCCCGCGTCGCCGCCGATCCCGTCGGGCCCGGTTTCCGCGTGCGTCGGACGGATGGCCTCGTGCGCTTCCTGCGCGTTGGCCGCCTTGGTCGCGTGCACGACGGGCGACTTGGGAAGATACTCGGGCGGAAATTCCTTTTTGATGACGGCGCGCGCCTCGGCGACGCCTTCCGGTGACAGCGCCGTCGAATCGGTGCGGTGATAGGTGATCTTTCCGTCCTCGAAGAGAGACTGCAGGTGCTTCATCGTCGCGTCGGGGTTGAAGCCCAGGCGCACGGACGCGGCCTGCTGGACGGTGGCGGTCGTAAACGGCGGCGGCGGGTTGCGCGAGGAGTCTCGCCGGTCGCAGGAGAGGACTTTCCAAGGCACGGTCTTCGCCCAGGCCACCGTCTTCTCGGCGAGCGCGGGGTCGCGCAGGCGCTGGCCTAGCGGGTGGTCCTTCCAGGTGACGAGCTTGGCGGCGAAGGGCGGAGGCGAGCCGCTCTTTTCGAGCTTCGCGGACAACACGAAGTAATCCACGGTGTTGTGCTTGCCGATTTCTTTCTCGCGCTCGGCCACGAGGCGCAACGCGACCGACTGCACGCGTCCCGCGCTGCGCGCGTCCTTGGACACCTTGCGCAAGGTCGGGCTCACGACCCAGCCCACGACGCGGTCGAGCACGCGGCGCGCCTGCTGGGCGTCGACGAGGTTCTGATCGATCGGCCGGGGCTTCTGCATCGCCTTCTGCACGTCGGCCTTGGTCACGGCGTGAAAGACGACGCGGCTGTACTTGCGTTCGCCGAGCAGCTTGCTCACATGCCAGGCGATGGCCTCGCCCTCGCGGTCGGGGTCGGTGGCGAGGATGACCTCGTCGGCTTTCGCGGCCAGGTCCACGAGCTCCTTGACGTGGCGGGCGGAGCGCTCGAGCGCGGCGTAGACGGGGAATATTTTTCCGTCTTTGAACTCGACGGACAGGCCGCCCGCCGCCGGCAAGTCGCGCACATGGCCGAACGAGGCCGCCACCCGGTAGGCGGCGCCCAGGAAGTCCTTGATCTTGCGGACCTTGTTCGGCGACTCGACGATGACGAGCTTCATTCGCGATGGTCAGGGTAGCAAAACCCGCGCTCGCGGCGCGCGGTGCCATGCATTTAGAACTCTTCGCGCGAAGAGTTAGGCTTAAGCGGTTCCGCCGGGATGAGTCGCCGGTCAAGCTAGACCCCTTTCTTCCAACTGTCCTCGTACCGAGACATTTTCGGATTCAATCGCCGGGCCTTCTCATTTTATGCGGAGAACATAAATAGTCTAATTATCGAACAAAAATAAGTATTTTATAAGAGTGGTTGCTGTATTCTTATCACTAAATGATTAGAATAACCCTCGCAAATCCGGAGAATAGCGGCTATATTCTTATCAGGAAGTGATAAGAATGAGTCCCTATATCTATCAAAAACCCGATTGGCCGAACCTGACCTGGGACGACGCCGCCCTCGCGAAGCCTCTGATGGAGGCTCGTACCCATCAGGCCCATTTTCTCGGCCGGATGCAGGGACTCGGATTCCAACTCCAGCAGGAAGCCGAACTCGCCAGCATGACGATGGAAGTCGTGAAGACGAGCGAGATCGAAGGGGAAATTCTAGCGCCTGATCAAGTAAGGTCGTCCATCGCCCGTCGGCTCGGATTGGACGCGGCCGGATTGGTGCCCGCGGAGCGCCGGGTGGACGGCGTCGTCGAGATGCTGATCGACGCCACGCGCAACAGTAAGGAACCGCTCACCGAATCGCGGCTATGCCGATGGCATTCCGCGCTGTTTGCGGAGGGGGGCGAAGGATTGACGGTCGGCTCCTGGCGCGGCGGGCCTATGCAGGTGATCTCGGGGCCGATGGGGCGCGCGAAGGTGCATTATGAGGCGCCTGAGGCGGAGCGCGTGGCGGGGGAGATGAAGGCGTTTCTCAAATGGGAGAGCGCCTCGGAAGGAATCGATCCTGTGATCAAGGCCGGGCTCGCGCATCTTTGGTTCGTGACGGTCCATCCGTTCGACGACGGCAACGGCCGCATCGCCCGGGCCATCTCGGAGCTTGAACTGACGCGCGCCGAAAAAGGAGCCCAGAGGTTCTACAGCCAGTCGGCGCAAATCCGCGCGGAGCGAAAGGACTACTACGACATTCTCGAGAGGACCCAAAACGCCTCGCTCGACGTGACGGAGTGGTTGGCGTGGTATCTTGGCTGCCTCGATCGCGCGATCGCAACGGCGGAGGCGTCGCTGGCGACGGTGCTGCGGCGGGACTTGTTCTGGCGGACGCACGCCGGCAAGACCGTAAACGCGCGTCAGCGACTGTTGCTCAACATGCTCATCGGCGGGTTCGAGGGAAAACTGAAGTCGTCGAAGTGGGCGACGATCGCGAAGTGCTCGCAGCCGACGGCGATCCGCGATATCGAGGCGCTGATCCAAGCCGGGATTCTAATTCAGGATCCGGGGGGCGGGCGAAGCACGAGCTACTCGCTTAAGCCGTTCGGCGCTTAAGAGTTATTTCGGCTTCTTCGCGAGGCCGTGGCCGTTCGGCTTCCTGGCCCCGGCAATCAAGCGGCGTTCCATCAAGGCGTTCG
>JAYTIP010000229.1:0-8225 GCA_043731745.1 Elusimicrobiota bacterium
TGGATGCCGGTGCCACCATACTTAACGATGTCACAGCCTTGCGCGGCGATAAAGCCATGGCTAAGGCCGCGCTTAAGGCGGATCGAGTAATCCTCATGCACATGCTCGGTCACTCAACCAAGACCATGCAGACGGCCCCCACCTACAAAGATTGTTTCTTAGAGGTCTCCCAGTTCCTCGAAGAGCGCCTCATCGCCTTCATCATGGCCGGCGGCCGTAAGGATCAAGTCTGGATCGACCCGGGCATCGGCTTCGGTAAGGAGCTCGAGCACAATCTGGTACTCATCAAGCGCGCCGGCGAGCTCTCCAAGCTCGCTCCGGTCGTGCTGGGCGTCTCCCGCAAATCCATGTTCTCCAAAATTTCTCCCGACTCCGGCTCCCAAGACCGCCTCGCGGCCTCCCTCGCCGTCGCTTCCTACGCGTGCCTAAACCGCGTGGCCGTTCTGCGCGTTCACGATGTGCTCGACACCCGCCGCGCCATCGACACCCTCCACGCCGTCTCGAGCGCCGCATGAGCGAGAAGCTGTTCGGCACCGACGGCGTCCGCGGCATTCCCGGCCAGGGTCCGTTAAAACCCGAAGCCGTCCGCGCCCTCGCCTACCACGCCGCTAAAGTGTTGCTCGAGCGCCAGGGCGTTAAAATCAACGGCGTAGCCCCGCTCGTCGCCGTCGGCCGCGACACGCGCGGCTCCGGCCCCGCTCTTCTTCGCGCGTTGCTCTCGGGTTTCTCCGCCGCCGGCGTCCGCGTCCTCGACCTCGGCGTGATCCCGACCCCGGCGGTCTCGTATCTCGCCCCGCGCCTCGGCTGCTTCGCCGGCGCCGTCATCTCCGCGAGCCACAACCCCGCCGAGTACAACGGCATCAAATTCTTCGACGCCGCCGGCTTCAAGATGGCCCCCGACCTCGAGAACGAGGTGGAGAAACGCGTGTCCCGCCCCGCGCCCCCGGCGATCTCCCGCCCCGCCTTCGCCGCCGCGGACCGCGGCGCGATCTACATGGATTTCCTCAAGAGCGCCTTCCCCGCGACGCTCGACCTGACCGGTGCTCGCATCGTCGTCGACTGCGCCAACGGCGCCGCCTCCGCCTTCGCGCCCAAGCTGCTCTCATCCTTGGGCGCCGAGGTCTTCACGATCGGCGTCAAACCCAACGGCCGCAACATCAACGCCGACTGCGGAGCCACCCACACCGAGGCCCTGAGCCGCGAGGTCATCCGCCGCCGCGCGCACGCGGGCGTGGCCCTCGACGGCGACGCCGACCGCGCCCTCATCTGCGACGAGAAGGGCCGCCTGCTCGACGGCGACGCGCTCATCGGCGCGGCCGCGGTGCGCCTGCTCGCGCGCGGTTCGCTCAAGGGCGGCAAGGTCGCCGTGACCGTGATGTCGAACTTCGGGCTGATCACCTTCCTTGAGTCGCGCGGCGTTTCGGTCGTGACGACTCCCGTCGGCGACCGCTGGGTGACCGAAGCGATCGAAAAAGAGAATTTGAGCCTCGGCGGCGAGAACTCCGGCCATGTGATCTTCCGCGACTACGCACCGACCGGCGACGGGATGCTGACCGCCCTTCAGACCTTGGCCGCCTGGCGCGAGTCGGGCAAGCCCATGAGCGCTCTTGGTCGCCTGTACGCGCCGACCCCTCAAACTCTCAAGGCCGTCCGCGTGAAGGGCAAGCCTCCGATTTCGATGCTCAAGGCCACGACGGCCGCCATTGCCGCCGCGGGAAAGACGCTGGACGGACGGGGGCGAGTGTTCGTACGCTACTCCGGCACGGAACCCGTTTTGCGCGTGCTCGTAGAGGGCCCGCGCGCGGCTGAGAATAAGAAGATCGCCGAATCGATCGCCAATATTTACCTGTCGGAGACGGGCGCCGGAGAGGAGAAACGCGGATGAAGACGGAGCAGAAGCTGAAGCTGGGCGTGAACATCGATCACATCGCGACTTTGCGTCAGGCGCGTCTCGACATCGATCCCGATCCCGTGCAGGCCGCGCAGGTCGCGCGCCAGTCCGGCGCGGACATCATCGTCTGCCACCTGCGCCGCGACCGCCGCCACATGCAGGACGCCGACATCCAAAAGCTCTGCCGCCTCAAGGGCGAGACTCATGTCGAGCTCAGCGACGATCCCAAGATCATCGCCGCCGTGCTCAAGGCGAACCCGACCTCCGTGTGCCTCGTTCCCGAGCGCCCGGGTGAAGTCTCGACCGAAGGCGGTCTTGATCTCGTGCGCAACGGCAAGAGCCTCGCCAAGACGATCGCCAAGCTCAAGAAGGCCGGCGTCGAGGTGGCGCTCTTCGTCGCCCCCGAGGCTCCCGCCGTTCGCGCCGCGCGCAACATCGGCGCCGACATCATCGAGCTCGACACCAGCGACTACGCGAAGGCGCATTCGAAGCCGAAGCAGAAGCTCGAGCTCGAGCGCCTCGAGCTCGCCGCGTACATGTCCTGGGAGATGGGCATCACCGTGCACGCCGGCCACGGCCTCGACTACCACAACGTGGGCCCCGTCGCCCGCATCCCGCACATGTCCGCTCTCAACATCGGCTTCTCGATCGTCGCCCGCTCCGTGTTCGTGGGCCTGAAGACCGCGGTGTCCGAGATGCGGCGCGCGATCGACTGACGAGCCGGCCGGAGACTCGACAAAGGCCGGCACCGGGGCTATACTCGCAATGTGAGACTTATTCTCCTGGCGGCGGCGTTGGCGTGCGGCTCTCCCGCCGGCGCGACGTGCTACTCGGACAAGACTTGCCTCCGGGGTTGTTGCGAACAGACAGGTCTCGGTTCGTCGTGCTGGTGCTCCACCTGCTGTTTGGGCCGATCGGGAGCCGAGGATGAGACCGCCCAGCTGTACTGGGGCGCAAACAAGGCCGCGGCGGTTTATCTCCATCGCGTTGAATTTTTCGACCTGCGGGGTCGGACTTTCGCTTTGATTGATGAGACCGGCAAGACGCGCGCGTTGCGCGACGAAGCCGCGGCGTACGGCCGCCCGGCCTTTTTGGGCAAGGACGGCAAGCCGGTCGCCGTGAAGCCGCGCAGCGTCCGGACCTTCCAGGAAGGCATCTATCCTTACGCCGTCCGTAAGGCCAAGCAGGGCGTTTTCATCGTCTGCACATCCCCCGAGTGGGGCGTCTCATCCTCTACTGCGGCGGAGAAAAACTTCTGCGGGGCATTCGCCCTCGATGGCTCCACCGCGTTCAAGCTCGACGGCGCGCAGACCGAGGTCGGCATCGTGCGCGAGCCGGTCGGAATGGCGGATGACGGACGCGAGGCGCTGTTCGCGCTGACGAAGAAAAGAGCCGACGGCGGTCGCGAGGTCGTGGGCTATCGTCTTTGGCAAAGGGGGCGCGCGGAAACTTTGCCGCCGGATGGCGCGCGGGCCAAGGCTCTCATCGAACGCTACGAGGGGCCCTTCGTTCTTCCCAGCCAGCAGAAAGGCTCGGGCGGAAACTGAGCGCGGAAGCGCTATAATTGCCCCATGTGCGGCATCGTCGGCTACGTCGGGCCTAAGCAAGCGGTTCCCCTGCTCATGGAGGGCCTCAAGCGCCTGGAGTACCGCGGGTACGACTCATCGGGCCTGGCCTCGATCGTCGACGGCGTCATCGAGCGCCGCCGCGCCCAGGGCAAGCTGTCGAATCTCGACAAGGTCCTCAAGGACAATCCTCTGTCCGGCAGCGTGGCCCTCGGCCACACTCGCTGGGCCACGCACGGCAAGCCTTCCGAGGCGAACTCGCATCCCCATACCGATCCGACCGGCACCGTCGCCGTCATCCACAACGGCATCATCGAGAACTACCTCGAGATCAAAGACCGTCTGGCGGCCGGCGGCGCCGTCTTCGAAAGCGAGACCGACACCGAAATCCTCGCGCACCTCGTCGCCGAGAAGCTTCGAATGCTGCAGCCCCCGGGCTCGGCGCCCAAGCCCGACCTCAATGAGCCGCTGCTCTTTGAAGCCGTGCGCTTGGCGTTGACCGATGTGCGCGGCGCGTACGCGGTCGCCGTGCTTTGGTCGAAGGCCCCGGGCGTCATCGTCGCGGCCAAGACCGCCTCGCCTCTCATCATCGGCCTCGGCGACGGGGAAACCTTCCTCGGCTCCGATGTGCCCGCCTTCCTCGCGCACACGCGCAAGGCCGTGTTCCTCGAAGACGGCGAGATGGCCGTCCTCAAAAAAGAGGGCGCCACCTTCTTCAACCTCGCCGGCAAGCGCCTCGAAAAAGTCCCGACCAACATCACCTGGGACCGCACGATGGCCGAGAAGTCCGGCTATCGCCACTTCATGCTCAAGGAAATCCACGACCAGCCCTCGTCGTGCGAAGACACGATGCGCGGCCGGTTCTTTCCTCTCAAAGGCGTGCTCGAGCGCGAATGCGGCATGAACGCGGACATCCTCAAGAAAGTCCGCTCGGTGCAGATGATCGCCTGCGGCACGGCCTTCCACTCGTGCCTCGTCGGCCAATATTGGTTCGAGACCCTCGTGGGCGTTCCGACGCGCGTCGAAACCGCGTCGGAGTTCCGCTACCGCGAGACGACCATCGGCCCCGACGACCTCGTCATCGCCGTGTCCCAGTCCGGCGAGACCGCCGACACCTTGGCCGCCGTCAAGATCGCCAAAGAAAAGGGCGCCAAGGTTCTCGCGATCTGCAACACGGTCGGCTCCGCCCTCACGCGCTCGGCCGACTGGACGATGTACACGCACTGTGGCCCCGAGCTCGGCGTCGCCTCGACGAAGGCCTTCATCGGCCAGCTGACCACCTTGGCCGTCGTCGCCCTTCACGCCGCGATCGGCCGCGGAAAGATGAGCGAGTCCGAGGGTCGCGCCTTCGTCGACGATCTCGTCAAGGTCCCGGGTTGGATCCGCTCGGCGATCAAGCTCGACAAGCAGATTCTCGCGATCGCGCGGAAGTTCGCGAAAAAAGAGCACTTCCTCTTCATCGGCCGCTATGTGAACTACCCGATCGCGCTCGAGGCCGCCCTTAAGCTTAAAGAAATCTCCTACATCCACGCCGAGGGCTACGCCGCGGGCGAGCTCAAGCACGGCCCGATCGCGCTCATCGACACCGAAATGCCCGTCGTCGTGATCGCCACGCAGTCCAAGCTCCTCGAAAAGACGATCTCCTCTCTCGAAGAGGTCAAGGCGCGCGGAGCTCAGGTCATCGTCCTCGCCACCGAGGGCGGGCCGGAATTCAAAGACTGCGAGGCGGTGCTGCGGCTTCCGCCCGTGCCGGAGATCCTGTCTCCGATCGTGAACATCATCCCTCTGCAGCTGCTGGCGTATCATGTGGCGGACCTCCGAGGTTGCGATGTCGATCAGCCGAGAAATCTGGCGAAGAGCGTCACGGTCGAATAGACGCGCGCTCTTGCGCGTCTGGCTGCTGGCGCCCGTGGCGCTTGGCGCCGCGGTTTTCGTTCTCGCCTGCACGCAGGTTCCGTGGGCTTCGGCCTTCCAAGGGTTTCAGCAGCGCCGCGAAGAGAGCGGCGCGTTGGCTCCGCTCGTCGTCGAGGCTCGGCGCGAGTCCCTGACTTTCGCGCAAGTCGTCGTCGCCCATCCCGCCCACCTTCACAAGCTCGTTCTCTGGGATGTGACCGTCCAGTCCTCGACCTCCTCCTTCGCCGAGGGCCGCGCGTCTCGTCCCGTCGTCTGGACCAATCCGGAGCGCGTCTCGCAGGATCTGATGTGGTATCAAACCAGGGTCGTCGCTCGCGTCGAGGCGGTCAAGGACGACACGGTCTGGCTCGAGTACCTGGGGAAGCCCTAATGGAACTCGGCGTCGACCTCGTCGAGATCGGCCGGGTGAAGTCGCTCGCCAAGCGCAATCCCAAGTTCCTCACGCGCGTGTTCTCCGCCGCCGAGATCGCCTACTGCAAGGCGAAGAAAAATCCCTGGCCCCACTTCGCCGTGCGCTTCGCCGCCAAGGAAGCCGTCTACAAGGCCCTGGGCGAGGCGCGCATTCCGCTCACCGCGATCTCGGTCAACCGCGGCAAGGACGGCCGCCCGTCGGTGAAGATCAAGGGCAAGGCCGTGCGCGGGCTCAAGCTGTCCTTGTCTCACGGCCGCGATCACGCGGTCGCCTTCGCCGTCCTGCTGTGATCGACCTCCATCACTTCTTCGGCGACGCCCCGGGGCCGCGCATTCTCATGCTGGGCGGCGTTCACGGGGAGGAGCGGCCCGGCACGCTGGCGCTCGACGCTCTCGCCGCGGAACTCAACGCGGGCCGGCTCAAGCTGCTCAAAGGCGAGTTGCTCGTCGCCCCGCGCGTGAACGGCCCCGCCTGCGCGCAGAACGCCCACTTCATCGACGAGAACCTCAACCGCATCGTGCGTTATCATGCCGCTCCGACCACGAACGAGCAGATGGTCGCCAACGACTTGATCCCGCTGCTCGACGCGGCCGACGCGGTTCTCGATCTCCACGGCACGACAGCGCCGACGGTTCCCTTCGCCTTTCTCGACGACGAGTCAACGGAGAACCGTGCCTGGGCGGATGCGATCGGCGCGCCCTTTCTCCTGTCGGGCTGGCCCTCGCTGTACCTGGGCGCCGGCACCGTCACGACCACCGAGTACGCACATGCTAAGGGCAAACGCTCGCTGACGGTCGAGGTCGGCCAAAACGACGATCTCGCATCCGCCGACCTGGGGCTCTCCTTCGCGCGCCGCACCTTGGCCCATTTCGGACTAATCGCCTCGCTCGAGGCGGTGGCTCGGCCTAGCGTTCTCCGCCTCTCGAAGGTGATCCGGCGTGAACGCGATGGGGCCTTCGCACGCGACTGGAAGAACTTCGACGCGGTGAAAAAGGGGGAGGCTTTGATCTGCTGGGCCGATGGGGAGACTTTGTCCTCGCCCGTCGACGGCTTCGTCGTCATGCCCTATGCGGGCGCGGCTCCCGACGAAGAGTGGCTGTATCTGGCTGTTACGGCCTAGCGCCGAATATTCGCGACGGCAACTCTAGAAAACCGTTAGCGAGTGGCCTCCGCTCCGCAGCTTACATGGAGCGCGCGATATTTCAGCTCCATCTCAACGTCCGGGGTGCCGCTCTCTCTAGACAGGTAGAGTTTCCGAGTGTCGATATCCGAGCCTCCGCGGAATAAGCCCTTGGACATGCAGTCGCAGTAGACCGCGCAGGTCGTCATGCCGGGATTGGCCCTCGCGCAATTTGCGGGGCAGGCCTGGACGAAAGAGGAACTGAGGCGCAGGCCGAGCATGGCGCTGTCTCGTATCGCAGCGAGTCCCCCGTCATTGCGACTCACGCCGGCGATGAATCCTCCGATAAGGCTGAGGAGCAGGATGATCGGGAATACCATCGCGAGGCGGGAAACGAACGTGGGCCGAACGACGCTTTTGAGCGCGACGCCGTCGACGACGACCGCCCTATCCCGGAGCAGGTAGAAGACCATGAACGACCCTATCACAGCGCCGACGTAAAACGTTAAGCGCAGAGGAAGTGGCAGGCCCTGAGGCATGCAGAGCTTGACGACGACCATGACGATGCCGGGAATCAGAATATAACGAGCGGACCAGAAGATGCCGTCCATGCCGGACAATCTTACGCTCTGTTTCGCCGCGGCGAGGAGATAATGACCCTCAGGATCTTCGTCTCCCAGCAAGCGCATGCAGTCGCAGGGACGGCCAAGAAGCGAGTTGATCGTATCCATCATGCTCCCGCCGGCATCCACGACACTGACAAGCTCCCGCTTCTCGTCGGCGTTCAGGGTGAGGACGAGAGGGTGGCTCACGACCCTCCGGTGCCGCAGCTCAATTGTGTGGGAACCGGGCGCGAGAGTCAGTACGGCGGATTCGCCGTTTTTCAGCGTTATCGATTCCGCACCATCGACGGTGACGGTGTAACTGAGGATCCCTCTGGCGATCATCCAGGGACGATATATGGTCAGGGTCGCGTTCATGTTGAGCCAACTATAACCCTGGTAATCCGTCGCGTCAATGGCGGACTATCCTCCGCTGACACTCCACACCCTTCGTCGTCCTTTTTCGAGCGCAGGCCGCTCCTTCCAATATTTAGGTCGAATACTTGTGCCTGCATGCTGTTTCACCGAGAATGTGCGCCACTAATTGATTTCCGTCGATTGAGCCCGCTTACGTCCATGCTGGCCGAGGAGCGCTCCCGCAGATGCCGCGATGAGCGTGATGATGAGACTAAAAATGAGGCTCGGTATGGTTAGCAGGCCGGCCGAAACACCTGGCGGAATGATGCCCAAGACGACCCAGGCGAATGTTACTGGGAGAACC
>JAYTIP010000230.1:0-2248 GCA_043731745.1 Elusimicrobiota bacterium
CGTGGAAGTCGTCCAATACTTGAAGATGCCCGACGGCACGCTCAAGGTCTTCCTGCAGGCGCACGCGCGGGCGACGGTCAAGGCGATGGAGTACGACGAGCCGGGCGGCCACTGGAACGCGTCGCTCGTCTACCCGGAGACGCCTGCCAAGCACTCCGCCGAGACGAAGGCGCTGATGCGTCACGCGCTCGAGGTCGGCGAGGAGCACGCCAAGTTCTCCCGCCGCGCTCCCGCCGAACTGCCCGCGCTGTCCTCGGTCGAGGACGCCTCCGAGCTCGCCGACAAGCTCGCCGCCGTCTCCGTGCTCAAGGCCGCCGACCGCCAGGCCCTGCTCGAGGTGCTCGACGCGAAGGTCCGCTTGGAAAAGCTGATCGTCATTCTCAAGGCCGACATCGAAATTTTGACGCTCGAGAGGAAGATCCACACGCGGGTCAAGACGCAGATCGAGAAGACCCAGAAGGAGTACTACCTCAACGAGCAGATGAAGGCGATCCAAAAGGAGCTCCGGCAGAAGGACGACTTCGCCCAGGAGATGGAGGAGCTCAAGAAGGCCATCAAGGACGCGAAGATGCCCGAGGCCGCCGAGACCGCCTCGCTCAAAGAGCTGGGCCGCCTCGAGAAAATGGCGCCCTTCTCCCCCGAGTCCACCGTTTCCCGCACCTACCTCGACTGGATGACGCACCTCCCGTGGTCCAAGCGCACGAAGGACGTCATCGACCTCGACAAGGCCCAAACCGTTCTCGACGACGATCACTCGGGCCTGCCCAAGATCAAGGAGCGCGTGCTCGAGTATCTCGCGGTCACCAAATTGACGAAGGGGCTCAAAGGCCCGATCCTGTGCTTCGTTGGCCCGCCCGGCGTGGGCAAGACCTCGCTCGGCAAATCCGTCGCGCGCGCGCTCGGCCGCAAGTTCGTGCGCATGTCGCTCGGCGGCGTGCGCGACGAGGCCGAGATCCGCGGTCATCGCCGGACCTACATCGGCAGCCTGCCGGGCAGGCTGATTCAACACCTGCGCAAGGCCGGCACGAAGAATCCCGTCATTCTGCTCGACGAGATCGACAAGATGGGCTCGGATTGGCGCGGCGACCCGTCGGCGGCGTTGCTCGAGGTCCTCGACCCGGAACAAAACGCCACCTTCCTGGACCATTACCTCGACATCGAATTCGACCTCTCCCAGGTCATGTTCATCTGCACGGCGAACGACTTGGGCGGCATTCCGGTCACCCTTCGCGACCGCCTCGAAGTGATGACCTTCTCGGGCTATACGCTGTCGGAAAAAGTGTCCATCGCGAAGTCGCACCTGCTCGCAAAAGCCCTTGAGGCCCATGGCCTGAAGGAAAATCAATTGCGCATCGACGACGCCGCGCTTGAGCGCGTGATCGAGGAGTACACGCGCGAGTCCGGCGTGCGCCACCTCGAGCGCGAAATCGCCTCGCTGTGCCGCAAAGCCGCGCGCAAGGTCTTGGCGGAAAAAGCCGAGAGCGTGAAGCTGACCGAAGCCGACATCCCCAAGCTGCTCGGCCCCGCGAAGTTCCCGCGCGAGCGCAACTCGTTCAACGGCGTCGGCGTCTCCACGGGCCTCGCCTGGACCGAGGTCGGCGGCTCGACCTTGGCCATCGAGGTCGTGGCGGTGCCCGGCAAGGGCGACGTCAAAATCACGGGGCGCCTGGGCGAGGTCATGACCGAGTCCGCGCAAACCGCGCTCTCGCACGTTAAGTCGGTCGCCGTCGAGCTCGGCATCGCCGACGACGCGTTCCGTCGCCGCGACTTCCACATCCACATTCCCGAAGGCGCCACGCCCAAGGACGGTCCGTCGGCCGGCATCGCGCTCGCGACCGCGCTCGCGAGCCTGCTCTCCGGCCGCGCCGTCGTCGAGGGGCTCGCCATGACGGGCGAGATCACCTTGCGCGGACGCGTGCTGCCGATCGGCGGCCTAAAAGAGAAGGTGCTCGCGGCGGATCGTGAGGGGCTGAAGACCGTGCTCTTCCCCGACGCGAACATCAAAGATCTCGAAGAAATTCCCGCCGAAGTGCTCAAGCGCCTGAAGATGATCCCGGTCAAGCACTTCCGGGACGTCGTCGCTCTCGCCCTCGGAGCCTTGCCCGCCGCCGCGCCGGAGGTGAAGCCCTCGTGGCTCGCCCCCGGGGCCGTCGTTCCGAAGCCGAATCCCAACACACAGAGACCTTCATGAAAAACATCATGCTGACGCCGGGCCCGACGCCTCTCCCCCCTTCCGTGCTCGAGGCGA
>JAYTIP010000231.1:0-2718 GCA_043731745.1 Elusimicrobiota bacterium
AAAGCGGCTCGAATCATGATCAAGTCTCCTATGTTCGTCGCGACCCCTCGCGACGCCCGGCGTCGACTCCGGTATAACATATTAAGGCCTGAAGGCCCAAGACGCATGGGCCTTTCGGCCTAGACGAAAATAGGCCGCTCGTTATTTCTTGAGCGCGCGCTTCGACGCCTTGAGGCGGGCGCGGGTCTTGTAGTCGCTGTCCAGAGTCTTGATCTGAAACGGGAACGCGTCGAGCGAGACGGTCGAGTCCGCGACGGTGAATTCAAGATTCACGGCCTGGCCGCTCCAGACGCAGCGCACGCCCTTAGGGCAGGGCGAGTTGATGAAGCCGGTGACGCGCACGGCCGCCTCGGTTCCCTTAAACGCCGCGACCTGCTCCTTGCGCAGGACGAATTCCTTTCCCAGTTCGACCGTGATCTTTTTGGCCGGCGCGGCGGAAGCAAGAACGGGAAAGAGAAGAAGGGCCAAGGCGAGGCGAATCATGGGGCCAGTCTATCAAAACGACTCGGTCCAGGACCGAGTCAGCGGCGCTTTCCAGACTCCCGCTCGAGCAAGGCGCGCTTACGCTCCACGCCCCAGCGGTAGCCCGACAGGCCGCCGTCCGTTCGTACGATGCGGTGGCACGGGATCGCGACGGCGATCTTGTTGAGCGCGCAGGCGCCCGCGACGGCGCGGACGGACTTGGGCGCGCCGATGCGTTTGGCGATGTCCGCGTAGCTGGCCGTCTTGCCCGCCGGGATCTCGCGCAAAGCCCGCCACACGCGCTGCTGGAAAGCCGTGCCGCGGATGTCGAGCGGCAAGTCGGCGCCCGTTCCCGGCGACTCGACGAGGCCGACGACGCGCGCCACCGTGCGCTCGAAGCTTTTGTCGGCTCCCACGAGCTCCGCTTTCGGGAAGCGGCCCTGAAGGTCGCGCACGAGGGGGCCCGGCTCGTCGCCGAGGAAGATCGCGCAGACGCCGACGGAGGAGGACGCGACGAGGATCGCGCCGAGCGAGCTTTGGCCCACGGCGAAGCGAATCGTCTCGCCGGCTCCCCCCGCGCGGAAGCGCGACGGCCGCATGCCGAGCGCCCCGGAGGCTTTGGCGTAGAAGCGGCCGGTCGAGTTGTAGCCCGCGCCGTGCATGGCCTCGGTCACCGAGCCCGAGCGGCGGAGCTCCTCGCGCAGGCGGCCTTCGCGCAGGCCCTGGGCGTACGCCTTCGGGCTCACGCCCGCGACGGATTTAAATAGGCGCTGAAAATGAAACGGGCTCAGCCCCGCGGCTTTGGCGAGCGCCGCCAAGGACGGCTCGGCTTCCGCCGACTCGATCGCGCGGCAGGCCTCGGACACTAAAAGGGTTTTATCTTTCATGCCTTCAGTTTAGCCGCGCGCCTCTTCGTGCGCGCTCCGGTTCTTGCGGCCCGCCAGGCGTAGCGCGTCAGCGAGAGTCGTCCACCCGGGCCGAACTCGACGCCTTCTTCCTCGAGAATAGCCCGCTGGGAGCGGACCGCGTCGGGGTAGTCGCGCGCGCTGATCTCGCCCTTGGAGTTGATCACGCGCTGCCAAGGCACGGTCGAGCCTTCCGGCAGCGCCGCCAAGGCGTAGCCCACATGGCGCGAGTGGCGCGGCAGGCCCGCGAGCGCCGCGATTTGGCCGTAGGTCGCCACGCGCCCGCGAGGCACGCGCCGCACGATTGCGTAAAATCGCTCGTAGAGGCCGCTCATTCCCTGATTTTACCTAGAATACACGCTCTATGATCTCCGTGTGCGCCGGCGTCATCCTGCGTTCGGGCATGATCCTGCTCGCGCGTCGCGCTCCCGGGCGGCGTCACGCGGGGCTGTGGGAGTTCCCCGGCGGCCGCATCGAATCCGGCGAAACCCCCGAGACGGCGCTCGTGCGCGAGCTACGCGAGGAGCTCGGCATCGAGGCGACGGTCGGCGCCGAGGCCGCGCGCAACCGCCACACCTACGACTTCGGCGAGATCGAGCTGATCGCCCACCTCGTGACGAAGTTCACCGGGGAGATCAAGCTCGTCGATCACGATCAAATCAAGTGGGTCGAGGCGCGGCGCCTGCTCGAATTCGAGCTCGCTCCCGCGGACATTCCGATCGCCGAGGTCGTCGCCTCGCATCGCCGTCGCGACCGGTACAACAGCACCCATCCCAAGTCGTTCGAGCAGAAGTACAAAGAGCTCAAGGGCGATCCGGAGGCCGTCGCGAAGGCCGTCGCGCGCGGCTCCACACCCGCCGGCGCGCACCTGCCCGTGATGCTCGGCCCCGTGTTGGACGCTCTCGACCTAAAACCGGGTCTCATCGCCCTCGATTGCACTTTGGGCTGGGGCGGCCACGCGGGCGAAATGTCCAAGCGCGTCGGCCCGACGGGGAAGGTCATCGCCCTCGACCGCGACGGCGAGGAACTGGCGCGCACCGAGAATCGCCTCGCGCAAGCGGGCACTCCCGTGATCGCGCGCCAAAGCGACTACGCGGGCGCCCGCGCGGTGCTCGATTCGCTCGGCATCGAAGGCGTCGACGCCTTGCTTGCCGACCTCGGTGTGTCCTCGATGCAGCTCGACCGGCCCGAGCGCGGCATGTCGTTTAAGAACGACGGACCGCTCGACATGCGCATGGACCGCTCGCGCGGCGAGACGGCGGCGCAGTGGCTGGCGCGCGCGACGCACGAGGAGATCGCCGACGCGCTCAAGCGCTACGGCGACGAGCCCGACGCGGAGAAGATCGCCGCC
>JAYTIP010000232.1:0-26284 GCA_043731745.1 Elusimicrobiota bacterium
GTCGAAGCCCGCCTTGCGCAGCTTCTTGCGCTGGGACTCGACGGCGTAACGGTCGAAGGTGTTGGCGCCGTCGGCCTCTAACACCCAGCGCGTGACCACGACCGGGGTCTTGAGCTCGATGGTCAAGGTTCCGATTCTTGTGGTGATGGGTTCGGCCTGCATGGCCTCGCCCAGATGCGGGTAGGCGTAGCGCTCGACGGCGACCGCGCAGGCGTCCGTCCAGCCGATGATCTTGAATTCCTCATGCTCGATGTCGAGCGCCGAGGCCGGGACCGCGAACAGGACGGCGAGAGCGAGAGCGCGCACGAGGGGAGTATAACAGGGCGCGCGACTTACGGCCAGTCGCGCGCCCCGTGGCGAAAAACGTTACGGCGCTGGCGAGGTGAAGAGGGGCGGAGGCAGGGGCGGAGGCAGGCCGGGGGTGGGAGGAGGCGGCGGCGCGACGGGGGGCGGCAGGACCGGCGGGGGAGGATCGGTCATCACCGGCGGCGGGGGAGGGGGCGGAGGCGCGGGCGGAGCGCAGACCTCGTCCCACTTGTTATCCCGCTGAGAATGCTTTCGGTCCCGATCCTCGTCGCGCCGTTCTTTGTCGGCCTCGTTGTCGCACTTCCTCTCAAGGCGTACCTCGTCTTCTCCGGCCTTTCTGCTTTTATCGTCCGCCGCCGAAGACGAACCCGGAAACATCGATGCCAGCGCGACCGTCAGCGTGAAGAAAGTTTTCATGACCATCCTCCGCCGTCCCCCGACATATACCACGAAAGCGACGGATTCACCACCCAACATGCGGTGAACTCTCCCGTCTGGCGCGCGCGGCTAAACCTTAAGCTTCGGCGTGAAGGTGCGCACGGGCTCGGACTTTCCTTTGACCGGCACGGGCTCGGCCTCGGTCCAGTGAAAGCCGTCTCCCGCGAGGTCGCGCGTCGCCTTGGAGACGAGCGTCACGACCCCGTGGACCTTGGTCAGGCCCTCGATGCGCGAGGCGAGGTTGACCGCGTCGCCGATCGCGGTGAATTCCAGCCGCCGCCGGGGCGAGCCGACGTCGCCGACGACGACGGGGCCCGTGTGCACGCCGATGCCGATGCGCAAGACGGGCTCGCCGCGAGCGGCGCGGTCGGCGTTGAGCCCGACGAGTTCCCGCTCCATGTCGAGCGCGCAGGCCACGGCGTCGCTCGGGTGCGCCGTGCCCGTGACGGGCGCGCCGAAGTAGGCCATGATTCCGTCGCCGATGAACTTGTCGAGCGTGCCGTTGTGCTTGAAGATCGTCTCGACCATGCGTTCGTGGTACTCGTTGAGCATGGTCACGACCTGTTCCGGGGAGAGCTTCTCCGACAGCGCCGTGAAGTCGCGGATGTCGGAGAATAAGATCGTCACCTCGCACGACTGGGCGGCGCCTTGAGTCCCGTTCTGCAGGCGCTCGATGACGGCCGAGCAGAAATAACGGCCCAGCTTCTCGAGCTTGAGCCCTTCGTGGGAAACCGAGACGATCAGCAGCCGCATTCGTCCCACGAGGTGCCAGGCCGCGAACCCCACTCCGAGAAGCACGACGGACGCCGCCGCTTGCGGCCCGGCCGGGACCCCCGCCTCGCGCATGAGCGCGAGTTCAAAGACGACGCCCGACGCGGTCACCAACGCGATGAGGGCCTGATCGAGAGCCAAAGCGGCGAGCACGACGAACGCGCAGTAAAGGCCGAAGGCGAAACTTGCCGTTCCCGCGGGAGAGGGCGACACGGAGAGGGAAGACCGCTGAATCCAATAGACGATGGGCGCGTCCACGAGAGCCAGGCCCAGTCCGGTCAGGCGGTGCAGCGAAGGCCGCTTCCACGCGGCCGCCGCGAGCGCCGCGCTGACGGCGAAGTAGAGGCCGAACGGAGGCAGGATCGCGCGCCAGTCGCTGGCGCCCGCGCCCAGGCCGTAGAGCAGCGCGATCGCGAACACGCCGCCGACCCCGCCGAGGCGGATGAAAGACAGGCGCAGGGCGTTGCGGCGACGCTCCTTGTCGAGGGCGCGGTGCAGTACCCCGGAAGTTCGATCGTTCATGCGAGGTCGATCCAGTTCCAGTGGCTTTGGTACAGCGAGATCAGACGCTCGCGCAGCAGCTTATGCCCCGCGGCCTGGAGCTTGGCGTCGGCCTTGAGCAGTTCGTCGGCGTCGGCGCGCGCGAAGCCCAGGAGTTCCGCGTCTTTGAACAGGTCGGCGACGGCCAACGACAGCTCGCCGCTTTGCGCCGTGCCGAGCAATTCGCCGGGGCCGCGAAGCTTGAGGTCCTCTTCGCCGATCTTAAAGCCGTCGGAGGTCTCGGTCATGATGTCGAGGCGCGCGCGCGCTTGCTCGGTGCGCGGGTCTCCGACGAGGTGGCAGAAGGATTCCGCGGCGCCACGGCCGATGCGGCCGCGCAATTGATGCAGGCTCGCCAGGCCGAAACGGTCGGCGTTTTGGATCACCATGACGGTGGCGTTGGGGACATCGATGCCGACCTCGATGACCTGGGTCGCGACAAGTATTTTTGACTTGCCGTCGGAGAAGTTCTTCATCACCGCGCTCTTGGCCTTGCCGGTCATGGCGCCGTGGATGAGATCCACTTCCGTTCCGGGGAACACGTCGTTCTTCAGTCGTTCAAACTCGGCCTTGGCCGACTGCAAGTCCTGGGTCGACGATTCTTCGATGATCGGATACACGACATAGGCCTGGCGTCCGGCCTTCACCTCGCGGCGGATCGCCTCGAAGGCCTCGCTTTCCGGGGAGAAGAAGGTTTTGATCGGCGTACGGCCCGGAGGCATCTCGTCGATCGTCGAGGCCTCGAGGTCGCCGTACAGCGAGAGCGCGAGCGTGCGCGGGATCGGCGTCGCGGTCATGACGAGCAGGTCGATGAGGTTGCCCTTCTGGCGAAGCGTCGTACGCTGACGCACGCCGAAGCGGTGCTGCTCGTCGATGACCGCGAGGCGCAGCTTGGGGAAGTCGATGCCGCCTTCGAGCAGGGCGTGGGTGCCGACCAAGATGTCGATTTCGCCCGCGCGCACCGCCTTGAGGATTTTCTCGCGTTCTTTCTTGGGTACGCGCGAGGTGAGAGACGCGACGCGCACCGGCGAATCCTTGAGGAAACGGTCGAGGGTGGCGCGGTGCTGATCGGCGAGGATTTCGGTCGGGGCCATCAGCGCGCCTTGGCCGCCGTTCTCAACGGCGAGTAAGAGCGCGGACAACGCCACGACCGTCTTGCCCGAGCCGACGTCGCCCTGCAGCAGACGCGTCATCGGGTAGGGCTTTTGCATGTCGTCGAAGATTTCGTTGATGACGCGCTTCTGGGCAGGGGTGAACTCGAAACCCGCCTTCTGCCGAAAGGGCGTGAGCAAAGTCCTCTTCACTTCATAGGAGAATCGCTTGAGGAGGCCGCGCGTCTGACGGCGCTTGAGGATCCAGGCGAGCTCGAGCAGCAAGAGCTCCTCGTAAGCCAGACGCGCGCGCGCGGCCTCGAGCTCGGCCTCGGAGCGCGGAAAGTGGATGCCGTGCAGGGCCTGGGAGACGGCGAGGAGGCGGCGCTTGGCGATGAGCTCGACCGGCACGACGTCGCGGGCCGAGTCGGCGGCCGTCTCGACGGCCTTAAAGGCGGCTTCGCGCACGAAGCGCTGCGTCAGGCCTTCGGTCAGCGCGTACACGGGCGTGATGCGTCCGGCGTGCATGCGCCAGCGTTCGTCCGAAAGTGGATAGTGCTCGTCGACGCGGATCTCGCGCACACCGGTCAAGTCGGGCTCGGCGCGGCCGATCACCCACAGATCCGCGCCCTCGGCGGCTTCCTCTTTAAGGGAGGCGAAGGCGTCGTAGCTGCGCGAAAGGTGTTTGAACCAGAGGCAGTCCACCTTGCCGTGGGCGGTGGCCAAGGTGGCCTTGTAGATGCCCAGGCGCGGTCCCGCCCCGTGGGAGCCGGCGCGCAGCACGCGGCCGCGCAGGACGATCAGTCCGGAGACGGAGGGCAGGCGCAAGTCCTGGGTCTCGTGGCGGTTCTGCCAGAGCCGGGGATAATGGGCGAGCAGGTCCCCGAGCGTTTTGACGCCCAGGTGCTCGAACAAGGTCGCCCGGCGGGGGCCGACGCCCTTGAGGAATTGGATGGGGGTGCGGAGCGGTTCGTCGTTCACTGCGTGGTTGCGGTCTCCGTCGGCGGTTTGCTATAATCTCGAAATGTCATTCAAGTGTCAGATTCCCGGTTGCGGCAAAGGTCCCAAGTCCGGCAACAGCTATAGCCATTCGCACAAGGCCACCCGTCGCGTCTTCCGCCCGAATCTTCAGCGGCAGAAGGTCGCGATCGAAGGCCGGACTCAGACTGTCTACGTGTGCACGGACTGCATCAAGTCCGGACGCGCGGTTCGCCCGACTCGATAATAGCCAACCTGTCCGCGTCGCACAAGGACGGTCCTGCGATCAGGGCCTGGGCTTATGCCCTGGCCCTGATTGTTTTATGCCTTCCTGTGGCGAGCCCCGATGCTTGGTGGCATCTCAGCGCGGGCCGCTGGATCTGGACGCACGGAGCGGTTCCCGCCGTTGATCCTTTTTCGTTCACCCGCGGCGGCGCGCCGTGGGCGGACTTCGAGTGGGGCTTCCAGGTCATTCTTTATCCTTTCGCCCTGTTCGGCGACTTCGGCCTGTGGACGGCCAAGGCGCTTCTCCTCATTTTCGCCTTCTGGCCCGTCGACGGCCTCCTGCGTGATCGCGGCGTCTCGCCGCTGACGCGCGCGCTCGGCTGCGCGGCGTGGGCGGCGGCGATTTTACCGCACGCCGATCTTCGCCCCGATCTCGTGTCGGCGGCGCTCTTCGCTTGGACCTTGCGGCGGCTCTCGGGCGGCAAAGCGTCCTTCCTGTGGAGCTTCGGTATTTTCGCCGTGTGGGCCAACCTGCACGGCGGCTTCGTCTTCGGTCTGGCGCTCATGATGGGGTGGGCCGCAGTTCGCCGCGCCGCGGCCAAGACCGCCGTCGCGCATCTCGGCGCGCAATTCTGCGGAGCCATCCTCGGCGTGCTGCTTAATCCTTATGGGCTCGGCCTGTTCGCGGCGTTCGCCGCGCACGCCGTCGATCCCGTGCGCGATTTGGTGCGCGAGTGGGGACCGTTGTCTTTGCGCTACCCGTTTCAGTGGCCGCTCGCGGCGGCGCTGGCGGCCGGGACCTGGGCCGCGTGGCGCGCGCGGCGTCGCGAGCCGGAACTGGCCGCCGCCGCCGTCGCGTTGGCCGCGGCCGCCCTGTTCTCGGCGCGGCTGAGCGTGTACTGGCCCGCGGCCGCCGTCCCGCTCCTCGCCACCGCGCTCCCGGCCGTCCCGGCGCTGGCGCTTTTAAGCGTCCTCTTGCCGCTCTCGCTGCGGCCGGTTTCGTGGGGGCGCTTTTACCAAGACGCCTATGTCGCGCGCGACGCCGCGGATTTCGTCGTCGCTGAACGCGCGACGCTCGGCTCGCTGCGCCTGTTCAACACCTATGAGTGGGGCGGCTACCTGGGCTGGAAGCTCGGTCCTCAAGGCAAGGTCTTCGGCGACGGACGCTACCTGTTTCACGGCCAGGTGGCGGATTTGCGCGCGGCCTTGGCGGGTCCCGCCGAAATGGACGAATTCGCGCGGCGGTATGCCCTCGACGGATTCTTGATCCGCAATTTCCGGGCCGCGGTCCCGATCGTGCGCGTGTACCCCGACGGAACGAAACGCACGGTGAGCCGCCCCTGGTATCTTACCTTGCTGCCGCGCGAACGCTGGGCGCTCGTCTGGTGGAGCGACTCCGCCTTGGTCTTCGTGGACCGGACTAAAGTCCCCGCCGCATGGCTGTCCGCCAACGAATACCGCTGGCTGCGCCCGGGCGACGGCGACGCTCTTGCCGACGCCCTGTCCCGAGGGGAAGCCCCTGCCGCCGTCGTCGAAGCCGAGAAGATCCGCCACCAAAGCGCCCTGGCGCGCTGAACCGGGACGGGGCTATACTCCCCTGATGCGGGGGATGATCCTCATCTTAGCGTGTCTCCCGTCGGCCTGTGCCTCTCAAGCCCGCGGCGTGATCGAAACGGACGACGCGCGCATGGACCGGGCCCCACGCTCCCTGTCATCGGCGGGCGCGGCTGACGCAGAGAACGGCTCTCCCGCGCGCGGCCCCAAGGCCTCGGCGCACGGGGCGGTCATGCCGCCGAGCATCGAGCCGCCTTTCTCCGCCGGACGCCCGGGCGCCGCTCCAGGCGGCGGGAAGATGCCTCGCGGAGACAAGTCGCCGCTGCCCAACACCGCCGTCGCCGACGCCGGAGCGCCGGTTCCTTACGGGGCCGTTGCGCCGGCCGCCGCGCCGCCGCCGTTATCCGGACCGGCGCCGCGAGGCGACGGTTCTCCGGTCGCCGGAGCCGTTTTCGCGATCTCCGGGGGTGGCGCCGAGGAGGCGCATCCCGACGCCCCGCCCATGTCGGGGGTCGACAAGGACGAAATCTCAAAATTGCTCAAGAACCGCCTCGACATCGGAGCGTACCGCGTGCAGATGTCCGCCACGCGTGAGTTCTCGACGATCGTTTTCGACAAGAGCTTTGACGCGATGACGGATATCAATTTGTACGAGGAGTTCCGCAGGTCGCGGATCCGGGCGGACCGGGACGCGTATTGGGTGCGGCTGGCCTTCATCGACCTTATCGCCGTCGAGACGCCTTTCACGGAGCCCCGCCTGTATGGCCTCGACAAGAAAAGACGCCCGGAGTAGGCGACGCCGCGAGCCTCGCTGATCGGGGGGGCCGGAAGGGTTGACGCCGGGGCTTTCCGGGGTTACCCTGGGGTGTCCGGAGGAGAAAACGAATGAAGAGCTCGATATTGGTTTTGACGGCCCTGTTCGCCGCGGCCTGGGCGGCGGCTCCGTCGCTCGCGCGCGCGCACGACGATAAGAAAGGAAAGGTCGTGGAAAAAGAAGTCCGAATCGAGACCGGCGACCAAGACCGGGACGCCGGCAATGCGGGCAATCCCGGCGGCAACCCCGGCGGCGACTTAAATTCCAACGGCGGCCGGGAGCCGGCCGCGCGCGACGCGGGCGGTCCCGATGGCGGCGGACCGCGCGGCCGTCGCGGCGGTCCGAACGGCGGCGGTTCCGGCGTCGGCCCCGGCTGGATGAGGGGCGGCCCCACCCCGGAGCTGCGCGCGAAGTTCGACAAGGTGCGCGAGCTCGAGGAAAAGCTGCGCGATCTCGGTCGCAAGCTCAGCACGGGCACGGATGCCGACAAGACGGCCGGCAAGGCGGAGGCCCGCAAGGTCGTCGGCGAGCTTTTCGACAAGAAGATGGACCTCGACGCGACCATGATCGAGATGGCGGAGAAGAACCTCGCCGATATGAAGGAAAGGCTCGCCAAGCGCAAGGCCAATCGCGAGCGGGCCATCGAAACCCGGGTCGCGCGCGTCGCGGGTGAAGTCGACGACTGGGACTAGCGAAGATCTATTGACGGGCGGGCGCGGCGCCGCGGATGATCGTAAACGGCACATCCTCGACGGCCGCGCCCGCGTTTTTGGCGGCGATCAACGCGTCGAGAACCTGCTCCTTGGCGACGATTAGGCTGCCTTTGGGAGTCGTGAGAATCGCGAAACGACAGACCGGATCCTCGCCGAGGGCGCGCAGGAATTGAGGCGGGGACACCGGCCGCGCGGCCAGAGCGGGGGGCAGCAGCCACGCTCCCGACACCGCCGCCAGCACCGAGACCGTGCTTCCCGAGATGATCGCGGTCTCGTGCTCGTAGACGGGCTGGAAGTCGCTCGGGCTTATATCTCTCGTGCCCCTGAACTCCGCGGCGCGGCGCATGTTCTCCGCCGTTTCCGGCGACAAAATCAGCAGCACCTGGGGATATTTGGCGAGTTCGGCGCCGAGTTCCTCGGCGGTGGGCGCGTGCGGGGCGTTGTTGGCCCGGTGGCAGGCGGCGAGCGTTGCGGCGAGCAAAATCAAAGCGAGGGTTTTCATTCGGTCAGGGGTTTGCCGGAGGACGAGGCGTTGGAGGAAGAGCGTTCTCGCGGGGCGGCGCGCGGCGCCTGGGGCGCGGCGGCGCGGGGCGGCGAGGATAGAGTGGAAACGTCGAGAGCGGCCGTCGAGACGGCCGGCGCGGCGGGTTCGACGAACACCGCGGCGGTCACGACCACGTCGCTGCAGCGGATGCTTTCGGCTTTGCCCGTGGCCTCTTCGATCGACACGCGCGCGGGCGCGGGCATCGAGGCGGGGGTGCTCCACTCGTAAGCGGTCCGGCCCTTCTGGTTGGGCAGGCTCTTGCCTTCGATGAACGGGAAGGTGTCTTCGGGCTGGCCCATCGTCTTAAACACTTCCTCGCGCGACATGCCGACGCGCAGCTTGAGGCAGTGACGGTAGTTGAGCGCCCCTTGTTTGGAGCAGGCGGATAACAACACGGCGAGCAGAGCGAGCCGTTTTCTCACGCGACGATCCCCTGTTCGCGGAGGTAGTGACGGATCTTCGAGCGCGCGCGCGCCGTCTTCACATAGTTGAGCCAATCTTTTTTCGGGACCGAGCCTTTTTTCGTGATGATTTTGCAGATGTCGCCGGACTTGAGCGGGAGGTCGAGCTTGACCATCTTATTGTTGACCTGCGCGCCGACGCAAGCCATGCCGACCTGGGTGTGCACGGCGAAGGCGAAATCGAGCGGCGTCGCTCCGGCCGGAAGGACCTTCACCTCACCGGCGGGAGTGAAGACGAAGACCTGGTTGAACTCAAGATCGGTTTTGAGCGAATCGAGGAATTCCCGGGGTGAGTTCAGGTCTTGCAGCCACTCCATCCATTGCCGCAGCCAGTTGAGCTTTTCCTCCATGTGCGCGTCGCGCGCGGACTCGCCGGTCTTGTAGCGCCAATGCGCGGCGATGCCGTACTCCGAGGAGCGATGCATCTCCTCGGTCCGGATCTGAATCTCGACGAATTCCCCCGTCGGGCTGACGATCGTCGTGTGCAGGGAGCGGTAGAGGTTCAGCTTCGGAGTCGAGATGTAGTCGGTGAAGGAGCCGGCGACCGGCTTGAAGTGCGTGTGGATGATGCCCAAGAGCGCGTAGCAGTTGGCCACGGTGTCGGTGATCAGGCGCACGCCGAGCGCGTCCTGGATCTCCTCGAACGGCTTCTGCTGGCGCTCCATCTTTCCGTAGATGGACCACAAGGTCTTGCTGCGCGCGAGGATGCGGCAAGGGATGTTGGTGCCCGCCGTGACCTTCTCGATCGCCGCGCGGGTTTCGACGAGGTTCTTCTCGCTGCCGGCGAGCATGGCCTCGACCTTCTTGGAGAGCTCGGCGTGCTCCTCGGGGTGCAGGTACATGAACGCGAGGTCCTCGAGCTCGCCCTTGAGCTTGAACATGCCCAGGCGATGCGCCAGCGGAGCGTAGAGGGCCATCGTCTCGGCGGCGATGCGCTCCTGCTTCTCGCGCTTGAGGAAGTTCAGCGTCTTCATGTTGTGCAGGCGGTCGGCCAGCTTCACGACGATGACGCGGATGTCCTGGGCGGTCGCGAGCAGCATCTTACGCCAGTTCTCGGCCTGGGCCTCGTCGCGCGACTCGAACTTGAGGGCGTCGAGCTTGGTCACGCCCATGACGAGCATCGCGATTTCCGCGCCGAACTCCGCGCGCAGCTGCATTTCGGTCGTCGCGGTGTCCTCGATGGTGTCGTGGAGCAGTCCGGCGCACACGGACGGCAGGTCCATGCGCCACTCGACCAGCGATTCGGCCACGGCGACGCAATGCGTCAGGTAGTGCTCGCCCGAGGCCCGGGCCTGGTCCTTGTGCACCTTTTCAGCGAAGTCCCACGCGAGCTCGAGCGCGATCGGATCGACGTGCGGAGAGTACAGCGCGAACTTCGCCAGCAGAGCGGTCTTGTCCGTCATGAAGGGGTCTCCGAAGAGTCTCGCGCGACGCTCTGCAGCTCGAAGAGTCGACGATAGAGACCCTTGCTCGCCATGAGTTCCGTATGAGTTCCGGACTCCGCCAGACTCCCGCCGTTGAGGACGTAGATGTGATGGGCGGGCGCCACAGAAGCTAAATCGTGCGCGATGGTGACGACGGTTCGCCCGGCCAACGCCGCGTCGAGCACCGCGAGAATCTCCGCGCGCGCCGGGCCGTCGAGGTGGGCGGTCGCTTCGTCGAGCACGACGATCTCGGGGTCCTTGAGCAGCATGCGCGCGATGGCCAATTTTTGCCGTTGTCCGGAGGACAACGAGAAGCCCCAGTCGCCGAGCATGGTCTGATAGCCCTCGGGCAAGGCGTTGACGAAGTCCTCGGCGCCGACGGCGCGCACCGCGCGTTCGACCTCGGACAAGGTCACGACCTTGCGCCCGAGCGCGAGATTTTGAAAAACGGTGTCGTTGAAGAGCACGGCCTCGGCGGAGACGAGGCCCACGCGCGCGCGGATCGAGGTCGCGTCGAGCTCGCGGCCGTCGACGCCGTCGAAGGTGACCCGACCTTCGATCGGATCGTGCAGGCGTAACAGGAGCTTCGAGATCGTGGTCTTGCCGCAGCCGCTGGGCCCGACGATCGCGGTGCGCGCGCCCTTGGGGATGGACAGGTCGAGGCCGCGCAGCGCCCACGCGCTCGCGCCGGGGTAGCGGAAGCCCACGCCCTCGAGGCGGATCTCGCGCGAGAGGCCGGAGAACTCCGGCTTGGGCTTTTTGGGAATCGCGGGCTTCTCGTCGAGAATCTGGAACAGGCGCTCAGCCGACGCCCACGCGCGCTGCGCCTCGGCGTTGACGCGGGCGAGGTTCTTGATCGGCGCGTAGGCGGCCAGCATGGCGCCCATGAAGGCGAAGAAGGCGCCGGGCGTCATGCGTCCACGGATCACCTCGCGGCCTCCGAACCAGATCACCGCGGCCACCATGACGGAGGCGCCGAGCTCGAGAAGCGGATTCATGAGCGCGGTCGCGCGCAGGTAGCGCATCATCGGCTGGAAAAACGACTCGTTCTCTTCCTGAAATTTCTCGGTGGCGCCTTCCTCGTAGTTGAAGGCCTTCACCGTCATCATGCCCTGCACGCTTTCCTGAAAGCGGTGGTGCAGGCGGTCGACGGCGATCTGCGACTGACGGCTGGCGGCGCGCATCTTGCGCGAGAGAACGTAGAGCGCCGCGAGCGAGAGCGGGGAGCACAGCACGGTCAGCGCCGCGAAGCGCCAGTCGAGCTTGAACATCGAGGCGACGAGGAAAACGACGGTCAGGCTGTCGCGGATCACGTAGACGGGTAAAGTCGTCAGCGCCGACTGCGCGAGCGTGAGGTCCCCGGTGACCCGCGAGAGCACATCCGAGCCGCGCAGGCCCGAGTAGAACTCCAAAGGAAGCAGGTGCAGGTGCTTAAAAAGATCCTCGCGGATCTGCTGGCTCACGCGCTGGCCGATCCAGCTCATCAGATAGTTCTGGACGTAGGAGGCGACGGACTTAAAAGCGACGAGCAGCGGCACGCCGACGACCGCGAGGGCCAGCATGCGCAGGTCCTTGGCGATGAAGACCTCGTCGACGATGGGCTTGAGCAGCAGGATCGCCAGGCCGTTGAACGCGGAGACCGAGATCATGGCGAGGCTCGCCCAGCCGAAGCGACCCATGTAGGGTTTGAGGTAGCCCGTCAGGCGGCGGCGAACGCTCACGAGTTCGCCCCTTCATAAACGCCGGCGAGCAGAGCCGAGGCGGCGCGATCGGCGGCACCGGGCGCGCCTAACGACCGGCGCACCTTTAACAGCTCGGCGCGTACCGACGCGGCTTTTTCCGCGTCGTCGAGCAAGGACGAGGCCTCGAGGAAGACTCGCCCGGCGGTGGCGTCGCGCTGGATGAGCTCGGGCACGACGGTCTTGCCCGCGAGCAGGTTGGCCATGGCGATGTGCTTGACCTTGACCAGCGCGCGGGCGATCGCGTAGGTGGGCCAGGAGAGCTTGTAGACGACGACCATCGGCACGCCGAGCAGGGCGTTCTCCAATGTGGCCGTGCCCGACGAGCAGATCGCCAGATCGAGATGAGCGCGCTCGCGGTAGTTCTCCTCGCGCACTAAAAGCACTCCCTCGGGCAGCGTGCCATACGCCGAATCAGGCTGGGAGGCGGCGGCGAAGAGCCGCCCCTCGAGGAAGGGATTTTTCAGGCGCAGGAGGCGGAACGCCTCGTAGAACAAGGGCAGGTGACGGCGCAGCTCGGAAGAGCGGCTGCCGGGCAGCAGACCGATGAGGTTCGTGCCCTCGCGCTTGGGTTCGGGTTCGGGAATGAGATCGAGCAACGGGTGTCCGACGAAGTCGGCGGGCACGCCCGCCGCGCGGTAAAGCGTTTCCTCGAAGGGGAAGATCACGAGCATTTTCTGAACGAGGCGCTTGAGCACCTTCACCCGGCCCGGGCGCGAGGCCCAGACCTGCGGGCTCACGAAGTAAAAGGCGGGAATGCCCGCGTGCTTGGCGTAGGGCAGGATGCGGCGGTTGAAGCCGTAGTAGTCCACGCAGACGAGGGCCGTCGGGCGGCGCTCGGTCAGGAAGAGCTTGATCTTCTTGGCGAGCTTGAGCAGGAAGCCGATCTTAAGCGCCGGCTCCCAGAAGCCCGTGACGCCGCGCGACGCGAGATCCTCGACGAATTCGTCGGCGACGACGCGGCACAAAGGTCCGCCCACCGCCGCGACGCGCACCGCCGGATCACGGCGCTTGAGCGCCTTGATCAGGTTCGACGCGTGCAGATCCCCGGAGGGATCCCCGCAGACGACGAGAAATAGAGGAGGATTCATGTGCGGACTAAAACGACCTCGTACGACTTAGCTTCGAAGAATGTCTTTGCCGACGTTCTTGGCGATCTTTCCTAAATCTTGGGCCCACGAGGGAATGAGCGAGCGCGAGCCCGCGTGTCCGGAGAGCTCGTAGCGCTCGAGCTCTTCGGAGATTTGAAGCGCGAGCTTCAGCGCCTCGACGCCGCGCTCGCCGCTCGGCCACGGCTTGCGGTTGTGGCGGATGCAGTCGAGGAAGTGCTGGTGCTCGTTGCGCAGGGGGTCGGAGGTGGTGAGCTTGGGCGTGAGGTACTCCACGTCCTTGAGGCTCTTGATCGTGGCACCCTTCTTGCGGAAAACCTTCAACGCGGTGTTGCCGTAGTCGAGCGAGATGTACGAATCCTTTTGAAACGCCCGCAGCTTCCGGCTCTTGGTCATCGAGATGCGGCTCGCGGTCAGGTCGGCGACGCAGCCGGTCTTGAAGCGCACGCGCACGTTGGCGATGTCCTCGTGGTTGGCGATGAGGTTGGCGCCCAGGGCCTCGATGCTCTCGACCTCGGAGCCGACGAGGGTCAGCACGATGTCGAGGTCGTGGATCATGAGGTCCATGACCACGCCGATGTGGCTCATACGGGGATCGTAGGGACCGAGGCGCTCGACGGTGATGTAGCGCGGGTCGCGGATGTGCTTGACGGCCTCGAGGACCGCGGGATTGAAGCGTTCGATGTGGCCGACCTGTAGAATGAGCTGCTTCTCCTCGGAGAGCGCGAGGAGCTCCTTGGCTTCTTCGACCGAGGACGCGAGCGGTTTTTCGATGAGGCAGTGCGCGCCGGCGTTGAGCACGGCCTTGCCGACCTCGTAATGCAGGGGTGTGGGCACGGCCACGATGACCGCGTCCACGCGAGACAAGACATCCTTATAGTCGCGCACGGCGACCGTGTTCGACTGCCACGCGGCCAGCTGGGCCTTCCAGATGTTGGTGTCGCAGACGCCGACGAGTTCAATGTCAGGCAGCTTCGACAGCGCGCGCGCGTGATGAGTGCCCATCTTGCCCGCGCCGACCACGGCCACGCGGATCTTGGATGATTCAGTCATGTTAAAGGGGCCCCTCCGGGGCGAAGCCGGCCACGGCAATGCCGGCGGCGTCGGCGTCGAGCGCGAAGCGCTCACGATCAAAGACGAGCGTGCTTCCCGCCTCGAGCGCGAGCGCCTTCACGCCGAGCTTCTTGAAATGAACGAGAGAGTCGAGGCCGACGACGGGCAGGTCGAAGCGGAAGTCCTGCTTGGGCTTGGCGACCTTGACGACCGTGAGCGCGGGCTCCTTGCCCTGGGTGCGGGCGAGCGCGGCCGCGCGCTCGACGCAGGCGTCGGTGCCCTCCATGCCCTCGACGGCGACGACCGAGCCGCCCTGCACGACGACGGTCTGGCCGATGTCGAAGCCGGCGACGGCCTTCGCTGCCTTCCAGCCGAGCGCGGCGTCGGCGGTTTGCGCGGCGGTGAAGGCGCGCTTGGTCAACGCGCCTTTCGGGGCCAGAAGGTGCTCGAGATAAAGGGCAGAAGAAACGAACTCCAGCCCATCCTTGGCGAACTCATCGACGACGGCCTTGAGAATGGTATCGGTGCGCTTGTCTTTGAGGCCGAGCAGGACCTTCGCCGCGCGCCAGTCGGGCATCACGCCGCCGAACAGCGAGACGTGCTGGACCTTACCCGCCATCACGACGCGGCGAACGCCCTTGTCCTTGAGCGCCTTGATGGGCGCGTCGATCTGGCCGAGCTTGAACCAGGTGAGCGTATCAACGAGGCGCGCGAGCGCCTCATCCGTGACCCCGGGAATTCCGAGAGCCACCACGGGCACGCCGCGGCGCTTCGCCTCCTCGGCCACGAGGAGCGGGAAACGGCCGGAGCCCGCGACGAGGCCGAGAGGATCCATCAGGCGGCCGCTTCCGACCGAGCCATAAGGCGAGGAAGTGTCGCTTCCATAATCCGTTAGATCGCGACCTCCAACTCAGTCGCGCCGACGGCGGGGCGGATGTAGCCGCGTTTGCCGGCCGACTCGATGAAGTCGATCCACTCCTGCACGATGGGCTCGACCTTGCCCGACTTGAGCTTGGCCAGCGCGTCGACCTGGGTCATGCCGGAGAGGAACAAGGTCTTGTACGCGTCCTTGAGGGCGGTGCGCGCCTCGGGGGGCACGCCCGCGCGCTTGAGACCGAGCATGTTGATGCCGCGCATGACCGCGCGGTCGCCCTGGGTGTTGGCGAAGGGCAGGACGTCCTGGCCGTTGGCGGACATGCCGCCGAGCATCGCCAGGCGTCCGATGCGCGAGTGCTGGTGGATGGCGCACATTCCGCCCAGAACGGCGCCGTCGCCGACCGTGACGTGGCCGGCGAGCAAGACCGCGTTGACGACGATGACGCCGTTGCCGACGACGCAGTCATGCGCGACGTGCGAGGCGGCCATGAAAAGGCAGTTGTTGCCGATCTTGGTCACGCCGCCCCCTTGGGCGGTGCCGCGGTTGATCGTCACGGTCTCGCGGACGACGTTCTTGTCGCCCATCTCGAGGCGGGTTTTTTCGCCCGCGTACTTGAGGTCCTGGGGAGGGGTGCCGACGAAGCAACCGGGGTGAAGGATGTTGTCGGCGCCGAGCGTCGCGTGCTCGACGACGGTGTGCGCGCCGACCTTGGTGCGGGCGCCGATAATCGTGTCCGGACCGATAATCGCGAACGGGCCGATCTCGGCGGTGGGGTCGATCTTAGCGGAGGGGTCGACGACGGCGGTGGGATGGATGGCCATGGGATTAGGCGGCGACCGCCTTGTCCACGAGCGCGAAAGTCATGGTCGCTTCCGCGGCGAGTTTGCCGTCCACGTACGCCTCGCCGCGGAACTTGCCGGCGCGGCCAAGGCGCAGAATTTCGATGTGGTGCTTAAGCACGCAACCGGGTAGGACGGGCGCCCGGAACTTCGCCTCGTCGATGCCCATGAAGAAGGCGATCTTGTTCTCGAAGCCGCCCTTCGACAGAAGCATCGCGCACGCCGTCTGCGCCATGGACTCGACGATGAGCACGCCGGGCATCACGGGCTGGCCGGGGAAGTGACCCTCGAAGTAGTGCTCGTTGGCGGTCACCATCTTGGTGCCGATGCAGTACTTGTCCTCCTGAATGACGTCGATCTTGTCGACGAGCAGGAAGGGGTAGCGGTGCGGAATGGCTTTCTTGACGCCCGTGATGTCGAGCGAGCGGACGGGGGCGGCCGCGAACGGGTTGGCGACGGGAGTCGTTTCGGTGCTCATGTTACTTGGCCTCCAGGGCGGGGGTTTTCTTGCGCAGCTTCTTGGCCGCGGCGTCGAGGAGCTTGGCGAACTCGACGTTGTGGGCGTGACCGAGGCGCTCGGCCTCGATGCGCATCTTGAAGAGAGGGCGGCCGATCAAGGTCAGGTCGCCGATGAGATCGAGCATCTTGTGGCGCACGAACTCGTCAGGGAAGCGCAGGCCCTCTTCGTTGGTGTGGAAGCGGTCCTTGCCGATGACGATCGCGTTTTCGAGGCTGCCGCCCTGGGCTAAGCCCTGGGACTTGAGGTAGGCGACCTCGTGCTCGAAGCAGAAGGTGCGCGCGCGGGCGACCTCGGCCAAGTAGCTCTCACGCTCGACGTCCATGGCGAGCGTCATCTTGGGCATCAAGGGGTGGTCGTGCACGAGCGTGGCCACGATCTCGAACTTCTCCGAGGGCACGGCGCGGTAGCGCGCCCCGTCCTTGGCCGAGTAGGTCACCTCGTGCGGCAGGTGAAGCCAGCGCTTGGGCGCGTCGAGCGTCTTGAGGCCGGCGCGGATCAACGCTTCGATGAAGGGAAGTGCGGAGCCGTCCATGATGGGCGGCTCGTTGGCGGTGACGAGAATGTCGATGTTGTCGATGCCCAGGCCCGTGCAGGCCGACAGCACGTGCTCGACGGTGTGGACCTTCGCTTCGCCAAGGCCCAAGTTGGTGCCGCGCACGGTCGTGAGCACGAAGTCGAGGCGAGCCGGTATCATGGGCGTGCCGGCCAAGTCGGCGCGGAAGAAGCGGATGCCCGTGTTGGCCGGGGCGGGTCGGAAGGTGATCTTGGATTTGTTGCCGGTGTGCAGGCCGACTCCCTCGAGCCCGATTTCCTTGCCGATCGTGATCTGCAGCGGATTTTCGTTCATCATGGTTTCTTCTCCAAAGTTTTGACCTTGTCGAACAGCTCCGGCAGGCGGCCGAACAGCGCCTGGAGCTTGAAGGCTTCGCGGTGCGGGCGTCCCGGCGAGCCGAATAAGACGGTTTTCGCGGGGACGTCGCTCATCACGCCCGTCTGGGCGGTGACGATCGCGCCGTCGCCGATGCTCAGGTGGCCGGCGACGCCCGCCTGGCCCGCGAGGATCACATTGTTGCCCACGACCGTCGAGCCGGCCACGCCGGTCTGCGAGACGAGCACGCAGTCGCGCCCGATCTTGACGTTGTGCCCCAGCTGGACGAGATTGTCGATGTGCGTGCCGGCCTTGACCACCGTCGAGCCCACGGCGCCGCGGTCGATGGTCGCGTTGGCGCCGATCTCGCAGCCGGCCTCGATGACGACGTTGCCGATCTGTGGGATCTTGGTGTGCTTGCCGGTCTTCCTGTCGGTCAGGAAGCCGAAGCCGTCGGAGCCGATCACGGCACCCGGGTGGATGATGACGCCGTCGCCGATGACGCAATCGTCGCGCACCACGACGCGGGGATAGATCAGGCAGTTGCGGCCGATCTTGGCGTTGGGCCCGATGTAGACCTGGGGCATGATGACCGTGTTTTCACCGATCGCCGCACCCCGGTCGATGAAGCAGTAATCGCCGATCGAGACGTTCGGACCGAGCACGGCCTTGCCGTGAATGCTGGCCTTGGCGCTGTGCGTGGGCAGGATCTTGATCTTCCCGGCCTCGTCGATCATCCGCACGAGAAAGGCGAAGGCAGCGCGCGGCTCGGCGACGACGACCTTGCCCTTGGCGGCGACGGCGGCGTCGCGCAGGTCGGGCGTCGTGAAGAGCAGCCCCGCGGGCGCGGTGGCGGCCAAAGCGGTGTACTTGCGGTTCTCGAGGAATACGGCGTCCGACGGGCCCGCGTCGGCCAGGTCGGCCACCCCCGAGATTTCGTGCTCAAGGACGCCGAGAGCTTCACCGCCGACGAGGCCGGCGATTTGGGCGATCGTCAGGGGCGTGGGAAGGGTTTTCATTGGGCCGGGACGACTCCGCGCAACTGCTTGAGGATTTTATCGGTCAGGTCGACGGCGGGATGGCCGTACAAAGTGGCGGACTTGTCGACGACGACGCTGACGCCCTCGCGCTTGGCGACCTCGGAGATCGCGCGGTAAAGGCGCGCGAGAACCTGATCGGTCTTGCGCCCCTCGGCGTCGAGCAACGAGCGCTCAGCACCCATGCGCTCGCGGTCGAGCTCGTTCTGCACGCGCTCGATCTCGCCCTGCTTGGCGACGATGCGGCCGTCGAACTCGAGCAGACGCTGGGCGAGAGTGGGCCCGGCCGGAACGACGACGACGGGAACGGGCGCGACCGGCGTAGAGACGACGACGACGGGGGCGATCATCGCAGGCGGCGCCGGTGCGACGGGCGTGGACACCACGACGGGAGCCGCCACGGGAGCCGGCGTCGCAGCGACCGGCTCGGGCTTTGCGCGCGTGGGATTAAGCGGCGAGCCGCCGGGACGCTCGAGATTGAGCGGGCCGTCGGTCAGGCCGGGAAGATTGATCGTCAGCGGCGGGGGTGTGTTCGTCGCCGCGGCCGTGGAAGGCGCCGGAGCGGTGACGGGAGCGGGCGGCGCCGCCGTGACGGCCGCGGCGACTTCCACCGGCTTGGCGACGGCCGGCTTGGGCGTCTCGACGGGCTTGGGCGCGGGCGTGGGAGCCATGGGCTTGGCGGCGACGGGCGCCAGCGCGGGCGTCTCCGCTTGCTTAGGGGCCGGAAGCGGGGCGGAGACGGTGGGCGTGGACTTAGCCAGCTCGTCGCGCTCGATCTTGAGCGAGCCCAGCTCCTGGCGCAGGCGCAGGAGGTCGGCCTTCTTCGAGTTGACGCGTTCCTCGGCCTGGCGGACGAGCTCCTCGAGGCCCTCGCGCGCGTGCGTGGCGTCGGGGCTCGCCGTGAACAGGCGGCGCATGTCGACGAAGCCCACGCTGCCGCGCTCGCCGCGGTTCTCCTCGAGCGATAGCTCGATGGCGCGCGCGGGAACGGACGCCAGCAACAGCGAGCAGATGAGAGACAGGATCGAGATTCGTTTCATTAGAAAAGAGGTCCTAGGCCGAAGTTGATTTGATACAAACGCTCGCCGGTGCGATGGTTGAGGCCGTAACCGTAGTCGAGACGGATCGGGAAGGCGGGGGTGACGAAGCGCAGGCCTAAGCCGACGTCGGTCTTGAAGTCGCGGTCGCCCGAGCCGACGCGGCCGTGGAGGTCGCGCGCCCGGTCCCAGGACCCGCCGATGTCGCCGAAAACGACGAGCTTGACGATCGTCTTCTTGTGCTCGCGCGCGAGCGGGAAGCCGAACTCGAGGTTGGCCACGCTGTAAATTTTTCCGCCCTGGGTGAAGCCGGCCTCGCCTGAGGGCGAATACCCGCGCAGCGAGTCCTGGCCGCCGACGAAGTAGCGGTCTTGCACGGGCACCTGCTTGGTCGCGCCGAACTGGGTGACGTAGCCGCCGCGGTGGTAGAACGAAGCCACGAAGGGCCAGTCCTCGATGCTGAACATGGTGTAGTGGACCTGGTTGGTGATGCTCGGCTTGAAAAAATGGATGTCGCCCATGAACGGACCGCCGGACACGAGCGCGCCGACGCCGTTGCGCGAGCCGCGCGAGGGGTCCCAGATGCTGTCGCGCGTGTCGCGCGAGAACTCCGCGCCGAAGGAGGACTGGATGCTCGTTCCCTCGGTCAGGTTGCCCTTGAACTGGTTTTGCACGTTCTCGATGGAGATGCGCGCCAGGCCGTAGGTGAGGTTCAGCTGATATTTGTCCTCTTCAAAGCGAGGCCCGAGGCGGATGTTGCCGCCCGTGCGCCGCTCCACGTAGGCCGAGAGGGAGGTGTCGAAGGGATTGATGCGGCGCGTGTTGTAGACGTCGAAGCCGAGGCTCGTCGGGCTGTCGCCCACCCACGGCGTCGTCCAGCTGATGGAGTAGTCCTGCACTCGCTTGCCGAAGGACCACTGAATCGACGCCTTCTGCGCGCGGCCGAACAGGTTCAGGTGCTGAAGCGACAAGGTGCCGATGAGGCCGTCGACGGAGGAGTACGCGGCCCCGGCCGTCAGCACGCCGGGCTTGCCCTCGTTGACGTCGAAGGTCAGGTCGACCTTGTCCTGTTCCGTCTGCGAGGGCTGGATGTCGAGATCGACGTCGTCGATGAAGCCCAGGTTGCGGATCTTCTCGATGCTGCGGCGCACGCGGGAGGACCGGAACATCTCGCCCTGCTTGAGGACGACCTCGCGGCGCAGGACGAAGGTCTTCGTGGCCTTGTTGCCCTCGACGTCGATGTGGCCGATGTAGGAGATCGGGCCCTCGACGATCTCAAAGCGCACGTCCATGCGGTCGGTCTGCGCGTTGAAGGTCTTGACCGGCGTGATGCGCGTGTGCAGGCGGCCGCGGTCGGAGTACAGCTCCTGCGCGCTGCGGATCGTCTCCTCGAACTTCTCCTGGCTGAAGACCTTGCCCGGCCGGTACTCGACGACCTTGGCGAGCTCGGTCGAGGTGTAGATGAGGTTGCCGGTGAATTCCGTGGTGCCGAAGCGGTAAGAGCGGCCCTCGACGACGCCAAGGGCGATGTTGATGCGCGTCTTGTCGGCGCTGACGGTGACCAGCGGGCTTGAGATCGCGACGTCGAGGTAGCCGTTGTTCTTGTACTGCGCCTCGAGCTTTTTAAGGTCGTCGGTCAGCTCCTTCTCGACGAACACCTTCTTGCGGGCGTTCTTCATCAGCTTGAGGAGGACCTTGCGCTTGAAGGCGCTCACGCCGGAGATCTCGACGAGCTCGATGCGGGACTTCGGGCCTTCGTTGACCTTGAAGGTGATGTCGACGGTCACGGCCGCCGTGTCGGGCTTGACCTCGGTCTCGATCGCCGCGTCGAGGAAGCCCTTTTCGTGGTACTTCGCGATCATCTTGTCTCGGTCCTCGTCGAGCTTGGTGCGGTCGAAGGGATCCTTGTTCTTGAGGGTCAGGATGTCCGACAACGCGCCCCGGGAGAGCTTTTTCTGTCCTTCGTAGAAGATCTTGTGGATGACGGGCTTCTCTTTGATGATGAAGTGCAGCTGGACCTGCCGGTCGCCGCCGGCCACCTTGCGGAAGTGCTCGGGGACTTTCTTGTCGAGCCAGACCATCTCGGCACCGACGCGGTCGTAGAGCCCGAGGCCGCGCAGCGCTTCGATGTCCTTGTCGAGGTCAGCGCGGGCGTACAGATCGCCTTTGCGTCCTTTGATGGCGCCACGGATCGTGGACAGCTTGGAGTTCTTAAGCCCGTCGGCCTTGATGTCGCCGATGACCCACGGCGGCGGCGGCTCGGAGTCGGTGACGGACGCCGCGGCGGTCGAAACGGCGGGGATAGCGTAGCTCGTGGCCAGACCCGGCAGGGGTTGAGCCGTGGTGGACACGGTCAGGGGCGCGGTCGCCGTCTCGACCGTGAAGGTGGTCGAGGAGGCGACGGGTACCGCGACCGGCGTGTTCGTGGAGACGGAAGGGGACGGCGGGGTCCCGGAAGAGACCGACTGTCCCAAAGCCGACGACGACAACGCGACCGCGGCGAGAAAGCTAATAAGGAGGCTTTTCACCGGAAACGCCAGTATACAAAATAGGCCGGGGGCTCCGGACAAAAAAGAATCCGCGCACCATTTGTTCTATATTATCGTTATTATTTATGTATTATTCGCAATGCTTTCCAGGTCCAATCCGGGGCCCCAAGGGCCCCTCGCGCATGAACTCGCGTTCGGCGCCTTTTTCGCGCTGACGAGCGCGCGCTTGATTCTCGCGGAGGGCCCCACCGGGGCGCTCTCTCTTTGGTTTCTCGGCCTGCTGGCCGCGTGCGCGGCGGTCTCGCGCCTCGATTCGTGGCGCCTGCGATTGTCCTTTTACGCGGTCATCGTGCAGGGTGTGTTCTACTGGATTCGGCCCGCGGTCGAGGTGCTCCACCCGTTGCGGACGGACGCCGCGCTTGAGCGATTCGATCTGCGACTGTTCGGCTTCAATCCGAATTTGGCGCTCGAGGCCCTCAGCCGGCCGCTTCTGAGCGATGTTCTCAGCGCCTGTTACCTGCTCGCGTTCTTGCCGTATATAGCCTTCGCCTTCGTCGCCTACTATCGCGGCGACTTGAGGACCTTCAAACGCTTTTGCGCGGGGCTTTTCACCGTTTACGCGCTCGGGTTTCTAGGCTATACGCTGTGGCCCGCGGTCGGTCCGTACGCGGCGATGGCGAACCGATTTAGAGGACCCATCGTCGGCGGCGCGCTGACCGCCTGGCACCACGCGCTCGTCGTCGGCGGCACCAACGGCATCGACGCGTTTCCAAGCCTGCATTGCGCGCTGACCGCCTTCGTCTTGTTCTTCGACCGTACCAGCGCGCCGCGACGGTTCCGGTTAATGTTCGCCCCGGTCGCGTTGCTGTGGATCGCGACGGTCTACCTGCGTTATCACTATGTCGTCGACGCCGCCGCGGGTTTCGTGATCGCCGCGGCGGGCCTCGCGGCGGGCCTCGCGGCGGCGAGGGCTACTTCGCGCCGTTAGCGCGCGGCGTCTAGGGCTTCTTCTTCAGGAGCTCGCGGATCAAGGTCAGCGTCGTCTCGGCTTCGTCCAGAAAACCCTTGGCGCTTGACGGGTTCGTGGCCGGCCAGGTCGCCTCGAAGGCCTCGGACGCGTCGGCGAAGTCGGAAGACCAGCGGCGCAGATCGTCGGCCCGGTTGCAGGCCCGGTCCGCGGCCTGAAACAGGGCGAGCGACGCGGCGCGCGCGAGCTCGATCTTCTCGCGTGCGCGGGCCCGGGCCGTCTCGACGGGTGGCTGGTCCAGGACGGCCAGCTTCTCCTTCACCGCCGCCGCCGGCGCAGGCAGGCCGCCGGCCGCGTTGACGGTGTCGGTCGAAGCGGCGGAGACCTCGTCGAGAGCCTTCAGGCCCTGCTTGCGGGCCCTTTTCATCTCGAGCGCCCGCTGGCCGAGAGTCAGCGAGGCCACCTCGGGACGGCCCAGAGCTTCGTTCGCCGCTTTGAGCGACTCCTCGGCCTTGGCGACGCGCGGCTTGTATTTCTCCCGGTCTTCCTCAGGGAGCTTCTCGATCTTTTGCTTGTAGTCCGACAGCTCGGAGGCGTCGTCTTCGTAGCGCTTTCGCTGAGCGGCGACCGGCTCGGTGAGACCCTTGAGGCGCCGGTCGAGCCCGTCCGTCACGGCGGACATTTCCTTGGCGCGGGCCTTGGCCGCGGCGTCGAGCGAACTCGCAGTATCGGACGCGAGGCGGGACAAGCGCAGGCCTTCGTCGAGGCCTTTGATGATGTCCGGAACCTTCTCCTTCTCGAGGGGAAGCCCGGTCGCGTCGACGATCGTCGCGTGGCAGGCCGTCGCGGTCTGGCGTAGGGTGGCGCGATCCGTGGACGGATCGTAGCGGGCTGCGGCGAGTGACGGCGCGAGCAGGACGGCGAGTAGGAGAATCCGGGTCATGGTGTTAGGCTACTAAAAAGAAAGCCGGGCGGAGGTTCGCCTCCGCCCGGCTGGTACGCCGAATTTTACCGTCCGGCGGCGACCTTCTTGGCCTTCTTGGGCGCCGGCTTGGGAGCCGGAGCGGCCGAGGCGGTCTTCGAGGGATCGTAGTAGTCGAGACCCGAGTGGTCGAGCACTTCTTCGCCCATCAGAACGCGAAGCGTGTTCTTGAGCTTGAGGTGCTGGATGAACAGGTCGTGCTCGGGCTTGAGGTCCTCGCGGCACTGCGGGGACTTGAAGAAGAACGACAGCCACTCCTGAATGCCCTTGAGCTCCGAGCGCTTGGCGAGGTCGAGGAAGAGCACCAGGTCGAGCACGATCGGCGCCGCGAGGATCGAGTCGCGGCACAGGAAGTTGATCTTGATCTGCATCGGCATGTCCATCCAGCCGCGGATGTCGATGTTGTCCCAGCCTTCCTTCGCGTCGCCGCGGGGAGGGTAATAGTCGATGCGGACCTTGTGGTGGAACTTGCCGTAGAGCTCGGGGTAGAGCTCGGGCTCGAGGATGGTGTCGAGCACGGACATCTTGGACAGCTCCTTCGTCTTGAAGGAACCCGGGTCGTCGAGCACCTCGCCGTCGCGGTTGCCGAGGATGTTCGTCGAGTACCAGCCGGAGAGGGCCAGCATGCGCGCCTTGAGCATGGGCGCGATCGTGGTCTTCATGAGGGTCTGGCCGGTCTTGAAGTCCTTGCCGCAGATGGGCGACTGCGTCTGCTCGGCGAGTTCGACCAAGGCCGGAATGTCGGCCGAGAGGTTCGGCGCGCCGTTGCCGTAGGCCATGCCGAGCTTGATCGCGGCGTAGGCGTAGATCATCGACGGCGGGATCGACGGGTCGTTGTCCTTGAGGCCCTGCTCGAAGGCTTCGATGTCCTCGTGGCACTTGGAGGGCGCGGGCAGGCGCTCGGTGGAGCCGCACCACAACATGACCACGCGGTCGCAGCCGTTCTTCTTCTTGAAGTTCTCGATGTCGGCCATGACCTGAAGCGCCAAGTCCATCTTGGTCTTGCCCTTCTTCGGATTGGTGGCCTTGATGTTCTTGATGTAGTTCGCGTCGTAGATCGCGGACATCGGCTTGATCGCCGCGAGCTCCTTCTTGATGGGCTCGAGCCTGGCGGCGTCGAGCACGCCGGCCTTGGTGGCCGCGACGAACATGTCGTCGGTGAAGAAGTCCCAGCCGCCGAACACGAGCTGTTCGAGTGAAGCCAGCGGCACGAAGTCCTTGATGAGCGGCGAGCGGTTCTCGTAGCGCTTGCCCAGGCGGATCGCCTGCATCTGCGTGACGGACCCGACGGGGGTGCCGAGGCCCTTCTTGACGAGCTCCACGCCGGCGATGAAGGTGCTGGTCACCGCTCCCATTCCGGGGAGCAGGACGCCGAGCTTGCCTTTAGCGGGCTGGATGCGGTTGTCGTGCTTGTTCATTTTGATTGACTCTCCTGATATACAGCATGATCGCGAAATAGAGACAGCCGCCGATCGCGGCGGCCCAGAGGAACTCGTACACCATGTCGATGAAGGCGAGGACCACGAGCAGATAGATGAAGTCGCGCTGGGCGAGCGCGTTTTCGAGGCGCGAGAGCTTTGATTCAAAACCGTCGCCCGCGGCTTCTTCGACGACGCCGGCCTCAGGGCCGCGCACCTGCGCGGCGCGGCGCGCGCGGCGGTGGCCCCAAGCGGTCCAGGCCGAGGCGAGCACGCCCGCGTCGGCGACGGCGGAGAGGAGCAAAGTGTGCTGGTGGCCGTCGCGCCAGAAGCCCACGCCGAGGCAGGTGAAGAGCGCCAGGTGGACGAGGTTGTCGCCCCAGAAGTCGAGGTCGGAGCCGAAGGCGCTTTCCTGGAAGCGCACGCGGGCCAGTTCGCCGTCGCAGCCGTCGAGGACCGAGTGCAGCCAAACGAGGAGCGCGCCGGTCACGTAGAACAGGCGCGTGTCGCCGATAAAGAACGAGGCGCCGATGAGTCCGAGGATGGTGCTGAAAATCGTCATCTGGTTCGGCGTGACCGAGGTGTCAAGCAGGGCACGGCTCGCGGCGAGCGAGAGGTGGCGGTCGAAGTGGCGCGCCATGAAGCCGTCCTGCGCCTTCGGGCCGGCGGCCATGAGCCAGTCGATGATCGGGCCCTGGTCGAGAGGCGCTTCAAGACGCTTATAGGATCCGTCGGGCAGCGGCTGCTTGCTCCGCGAGATGGTGTCTTCGCGCGTGAGCACGACCTGGACCACGCCGAGGTTGGACGCGTCCTCGTAGGTGACCGAGGCCGGGAAATTCTGACGCGCGATGAAGGCTAAAGTCTCGACTCGAACAATGTGGTCGGCGGAAACGCCCAGGTAGGGCGGCTCGCATTCGGCGGTCTCGCCCTTGGTCACCCAACTTACCTCGAGCCCGGGCGGAAGGCGCAGGCTGGCGAGCTCGGCGGCGGAGGGTTCGGGTGCTGCGATCAGCACGGAGCGCAAGCCCGCGCGCGAGATCGTGTACAGCTGGCGCTCGACGGCGCGCATGCCGCCCGCGCGCTGCCAGAGCAGCTGCGGGTGGGCGACCCACAGGATCGAGCGGCTGAACGCGGGCAGGGCGTTAACCACGCGCGGCCCCTTCGCGCGCGCCGGCCGCGTCCTGACCGCCTTCGGAGGCGGCACTTCCTCGCGTTACCGCTCGGTCGTATGCGGCGCGGATGGTCTTTAGGCAGAACTCGGCTTCGACGAGGTTCTCGCCGCGGCCCCGGCCCGCGCACTCGGCCTCGAACGCAGGCCACATCTCGGCGAGCCACTCGGGATGCGCGGAGCCGCCGGAGAGCTTCTCGGCGAAGCGCGTCGTCTCCTCGACGCCGTCGGCCTTCACGCTGAGTGAGTCGTCGCGCAGCTCGGCGACGCCGCGCTCGCCGTAGACGAAGGCGGAGTTCGAGCGCTCGCCCGCGCGCCAAGA
>JAYTIP010000233.1:0-10181 GCA_043731745.1 Elusimicrobiota bacterium
CTCCGAGCCCGCGAGTGTGGAGAGCACCTTGTCGCCGCCAGGGAGGTACTTGAACCCGACCATCCAGAGCGACGCCTTGATCGCTCCGCCGATCGGAGCGTAGAGCTTGATGGTGTCCTTGTCGTGCCCCTGGTCCATCATGGACGCCGCAATGCCGCCGGTCTCGAGATTGATGAGGGTCTTGGCCGCGCCGGCGGTGGCGCCGACCGCGAAAAGGCGGCCGACCGCGAGGGTCACAGGCGGCAGCTCGAGCGTCCCCGTGGCCGTCGCCGCGAGGAGCGCGCCGCCGCCCATCTTCGCCGAAGTTTCGGCCGAGCCCTTGGCGACTTCGACGGCCATCGGCAGGAAGCTCGCGGCTTCCTTCGCCGAAAGTTTGACCGCATTGAGAATCGCGTCGGCGGGGTGCTTGAGCGCGTCGGAGACTTGCTTACCGAGCCCCGACCACGCGAAAGCGGGGGCTTCGGTGAGCTGCGTCTTGACCAGCTCCTCTTGGTTTTTCTTCGCCGCTTCCGCCCACGTCATCTCGCCGTTCATGGCCTTGAGCGCGTTGTAGGCGCGCACGACGCCGGCGTTGCCGCCGGAAACTTGCGCGGCGAGAGCTTCGGGAAACGCGAGGCCGCCCGAGGAAAGCGAGCGGGCCGCCTTCTCGTCGGTGATGTCCCAGGATTTCGTGTTCTCGTTGTACGTGCCGACGGTGTCGAGCACGTGCTGCGCATCGGTCGCATCGACTGCGCCCAGGTGCTTCATCGCCCCGTCGGGGCCCATCTGGTAGAGATCGCGCTTGCCGTTTTCGTCTTGGAAAACGCGGTAGTCGGCCGAGGATTCGCCTTCGGGGCCGCCCATGCCGCCCTTCGTGTCGGGCTCTTGCGCGGCCAGAGTCTCTTCGTTGGAGGCTTCGCGCGCGGCCTCGCCGCCGCCCTGATAGGATTGGGTGCTCTTGATGAAGTCGGACTGCGGAGGCGGCACCGTGCCGCCCTCGGGAGTGCGCTCCGCCGTCGAAGGAGTAGGCGGGCTCATTTGATGTGGACCCCCGAGATGAGCGAGACGGCGCGGCGCGCGGACTTGCGCGCGGTGTCGTCATCGAACTTCGCCCCCGCCTTGAGCGCGGCATTGGCATCGCGCATATACATGAGGCGCGCGGCGTTCTGCTTCTCGGCGTCGAGAGATTTGAATTCGGGGCGGCCGTTCATTTCGTCGTTGCCCGCTTCACGCGGAGTCTTCGGGAAAATCGTGCCCTGCGTCCAAGCGTCCTTGACGCTGACGTGCCACGTGTTGCTCTTTTCGGAGACCTGGGCCGCCTGGAGATCGAGAGCGACGCCGGTGAACATGGTCGCGAAGGTGCCGCCGCTCAACTTCTTGTCGGCCGCGGCCGCCAGGAGCTTGTCCTGATAGTCGGCCAACCGCTGTAGGTCGGACTTGCCCGCCGCGCCCTTGTCCTTTTTGGTCAGGTCAAATTTGGCTTGGATCAGCTCGGCCACGCGGTCGTGGTCGTCTTGCGCGTCATGCGCGATGCCGTGCTCGTAGACTTGGCGCATGGCATTGATCGCGACGCCGGTCTCCTTGAGTCGGTTCACGTTGTCGGTCTGCTGTTGCCCCGTGTACGACGGATTGGTTTTCTCGGCCAGTCGTGCTTCGAGATTCGCCCGCTGAACGGCCGCGATGGTCGTCGAATTGAGCGACCCATCCTTGTACGCCTCGTAGAGATCTCCGACCTGCCCCACGTGCCCGGCGACGAGCCGCGACTGCTGGGCCTTGCCCCAATTATCGAGCGAAGCCGTGAGTTCGGTGTGGAGCGAATCGCGTTGTTCGACAGAGAGATGATCGACTTGCGGGCCTTTCGCGGCCGCCAAAGAATTGAGCCCGTTGACCGGGTCGCGGTCCTTCTGCCCGATGAACCACGATTTCGTCATCTCGGTCGCGAGCTTGCGAAGCTCGCCGTCGGCGTCCACGTGGAGCTTCGCCGCGATCGGGGCCAGGTTGGCGCGGACGTCGGCGATGTTCTGCTGGAGCATCCCCAAATTCGGTTGAGACTCCGCGCCCTTGGTGGCCGCGCCGACCATGTCGGAGAAGATATTCTTCGAGCGTTGCGTATCGCGCGCGTCGGCCCAGGAGTGCATCTGCGTCATCGCGGAGTCGATCGAAGACGCGGTCTTGCGCGCTACGGCCAAGCCGACTTCACTGTTGGGCGCGTCGTTGACGTGCCCATCGGCGAAGCGCCGAGCGGAATCGAGGAAGGGCTGAATGGCACCCTGCGGGTTGTCGTTGAACTGCTCTTGGAGCGAGCGCGCCTGCCCTCGGAGCTGCTCTTCGAAGTCTCCCGCGGTGCGCGTCGCGTCGACCTCGTTGACGATCGCCTGCTTCGCCTCTTGCGCGCGCCGGTACGTGAGAGCCTGGAGATATTCGTCCTTGGCAGCGGATTGCCCGGCGTTCTCGAGCGCGGCGCCGCCTTCGGAGAATGTCTGCGCCACGGCGCCGGGGTTCGGCAGCGCGGCGCGCGGGACGCCGGAAGCCGGGAGCGGGCCGAGATCGACTTCGGGAATTGTCGCCATTTTAGTTGACCATCCCGAAGCCCGTGTTGTTCTGGTTGTTGCGCGTCATGTCGAGGTAGCCGAAGCGCCCCGAGGCGTAGGCCGACATTCCGGCATCCTTGGCCGCGCCGCCGATTCCGCCGACCAAGATGTTGCGCCCGGTGACTTCGGCCGCGGAACCCTGCGACTCTTCGTCCATCGCAGAGGCCGCCGCACCGGCGCGAATTGCCGAGAGATTGGCCGACGCCACACGCGCGGTCTCGTCGAGCACGTCGATGACCGAGCCAGTGACGCGCACTCCGCTCTTGACGTAGGCCATCTTCTGAGACGCCAAAAAGTGTGCCGACTGCTCCGCGTAGCGCGTCGCGTTGAACTCGGCTTCGGTGCGGATCATGTCCGCGCGGCTGTTGGCGATCGAGGCGGCGTTCTGCGCAGAGAGGTAGCCCATGACCCCGGCCACCAAGTCAAGGCCCGCGGACGCGGCGTAGAAGCCGGTCGCAAAGCCGGAAGAGGGGGGCTTGGACGCAGGCGCGTTATAGCTCTCGTTTATGTTCAACCCGCTCCTCCCCTTTGGACGGCTATATTACCAAACTGTGACGGAAACGTGACCTAGTCGTCTGTCGTCGAGAACTCGATGCTGATGAACTGGATGATCGCCGGAAGCGGAAGACGCTGTGAAATGACCACGTTCTTCTCCGTCTGCGCGGACCACTTGTCGGAATACGGGAGCTTGCGGATACCCGAGAAAACGGGCGCGGGCCGGTCCATCGCCGCCCCGGCGTCGCGCTGTTCGACTTGCTCAAGCGCGTACAAGTCGGTGCCGTACTCGACGCCCAGCGTGTTCATCATGCGGATATACATCTCGGCGATGTTGCGGGGCTTGGCCTGCGCGGGGCCGTCCCGGCCGCCGATCTCGAGGTTGTGGGTCTCGATGAATCCTTCGTAGGGAAAGCCGGTGTGGACGACAGCGGCGGCGGCGGGGAGAGTGAATTTCCCGTTGGCGACCGTCACCGTCGGGTAGGCGCTCGAGGCTCCGTCGGAATAGACCGCGCCGTCGGTCACGACGGCCACGCGAGAGCCTTCCTGATGCCACGCGCCGTAGATCGTGGTCACGGCGAAGTACCAATCCCCGGCCGGGATCGCGACCGTGCTGTCGAAGGCAACCGTGATCGTGCACGTGACGGTCGTCGAGTTCGTGTAGCCGGTGATGGTCGCCCGGCCAGCTCCGACGCCCAAGGCGGTCGGCTTCTTCCAGATCTCGGACCCGACGTCGGCCGCGGTGAAGACGGCCGCTGAGGCCGTAAAGGTGCGGCCGGTGCCGACGGTCGCGAGCGAAGGCGTCATGGTCGCCGCCGCGGTGACGCCGCGGGCCGCCCCGTTGTAGGTCGCCGCGCCGTCGGTGTGGATGTATTGCTCCTGCAAACGGTAGAGGGCGTTCCGGAAAACGGCCAAGTCGGCCCCCGCGGTGTCCCCGTCGACAAAGAAGTCCTCGAGATCAGGGAAGGAGACGTCTTCGGCCTGGACCTCGAGGCACCGGCGCGTCACGCCGTTGACGAGCCGCTCGCTCTGAATCCAGAGCTGATCGTTCTTATCGGTGCGCGGGAGCGTCTGGACGTCGAGAATCTTGGCCGAGGCACCCCCGATCTTATGACGGTGCCAACCCGCAACGGCGTCGGCGCCGCCCTCGGAAGAATGAACCGTGACGCCGCAGAGGACCCCATCCGCGCGCGTGACCCACACGATGTCGGGGCGGCCCTGCTGAACGACGACGCGCTGGAGGCGGCTGTAGGCGATGTGCTCGGCGTTTAGGCACATGTCGATGCTTTCGAAGGTCGCGAGGTAGGGGTTGAGTACCTTGGCCGATCGCAGAGTCACGCCGCCGCGCTGGATGAAGAAGAGATGCGCGCCGCCAGCCGCCATGACCGATTCACATCCGAAATTGTCGAACTGTCGCGCGTTGATGCTCGTCGGCGTGATCGGGGTATCCGTGCCGCCGCCTGAGACACGGAACGGGCCGCCGAAGGTGCCGATGAAAAGGTAGCTCGACGTCCCGCGCGCCCACGCGCTGTAGTCGACGTTGCCCGAGACCGGGGCGAGCGCGAAGAAGCAGGCGAAGTCGGCCGCGGTGCCGCCGGTGAAATCGTCGTAGCGCGGGTTGCCGCTGCCGTCGGGTCCGCGAGAGAGGAACATCGAGTCAGGGCGTTGGTTGGTGCCGAAATAGCCGAGACGTCCTTCATAGAATGCGACCGCGAGCGGGTTCTCGACGTGCGGCGTCGCGGTGCCGCCGCTGACGTAGGCAGTCCACGCCGCTGAGTTGACATAGGCGCCCGTCACCGTCGTAAGGCGGATCGCACTCCCGCCGACGTCGGTGTTGCCGATGTGGAATTTGTATTGGCCGCCGTTGATCTCGACGGTGCCGACGACGGCGGCGATGTCGTAGATGACGCCTTCGGTGTACGCCGACGTGAACGTGACCCAGGTCTCGCCCGCCGGAACGAGGGTATCCAAATGCGGGAGGTAGCTTTCGCCGCTGCGGTAGATTTGCTCGATGTTCACGACGGGGCCGGAACTGCCGAACGGATCGGCCGTGCGCGCGAAGGTCGCGAGCGTGAAGTTGCCTGAAAGATCTCCCTTCAATTTGTAGGGCGGTTGGGTGCCGCACACGATGTACATCGTGGAATTGTTCTGCGTCCACTGGAGATTGGGGAGCTCGGTCAGCGTGTAGGGAGACGCGATCTCATAGATTTTGTTGACCGCGCCGCCCGACGTCCATGCGCCGAACGTCGTCGAGTCAATGCTCGCGCCCGTTGTGGGGTCGACGAGTTGGAAGGTCGAGCCGGCTTTCGCGGCCAACTTTACCTGGCGATTATTTATCTCGGGCATCCCGACTACGCCCGTCAGGATGATTTCGTCGCCGTTATTGAGGTTGGCCGCCGCGGCCACGGTGAGCACGGCCGGAGACGCCTTCGTGATGCCCGTCACGGCGGACGGATTGCTCGTGACGAGATCTCCGTTCTTGTAGACGCGCATGAAAAGATGGGTGAACTCGATCATGTACGCCTGCGAATTGTTCAACTGATAGGGGACCATGCGCGCGACTTGGCCGCCGCGCGTCTGCCGAACGTGCTTAAAGCCGGGGCGGAAGCGCGCCGGGCCTTGCACTTCGGGGATGAAATTGAGGATCTTCTTGGCGGAGGCGGCGTACCACGGGAGGTCGAAGCGGCCGCGCGATTTCGGAGAGGTTTCGCCGCCGGCGAAGTTTACGACAATCGCGTTGCCGTCCACTCAGATCCTCGTGTTGTCGCGGAAGATGCCGCCGGACCGGCGCACGTCGCGGATGCGGCTGCGCTGGACGCGGCGCGGGGGCTTCTCCTGACCCGCAACGGCCGCAAGGGCCGCGCGCGCGTCCTTGAGCTCATCCTCGAGGCTCTTCACGAGCGCAGGCTTGAGCGTGAAAGCATAGGCCATGTCCGCCGCGAGCTGGAGGCGGAACGCTCGGACGAAGAGCGGGTCGTACTTCGTCACGTTCTTCGCGTCGAAGACGTATTGGACGTTGATGCCGCCGGCCACCGCGTCGCCGCTGTCGCAGAGGAAGTAGCCGTCTTCGAAATCGTAGAGGAAGCCCGGCGTGTCGCCGGCGAGAGCGTCGATACTGCCCGACGCGAGGAAGCGGATGAAATCGTTGGGGAGTCGGTACGCGGTCGCAAGCCCGAACGCCGGGACGTAGGACGGCTCAGAGGTCCACACGGCGCGCTTGCGAGAAAAATTGAGGACGTAGGCGCGGAGCAGTTCGCGCCGGGTTTCGTCGTAGTGCCGCGCGCAGATATCGGCCGAAGACGTGGTGGGAACGGCCACGCTCGTGATGGCCGCTTGACCGAGTCGGCTCAACGCCAAATTGCAGATGTCGACGTCGGACGTCGGCACGCTCATGCTCTCCCCCTATAATGAGCCCAAGGGGCCGCCCTCTTTCGAGAGCGGCCCCCCGTTCCCTTCCTGCTTATCCGAGGATGTAGCTGCCGCGGACCACGATGTTCCCGGCCGCGGTCCCCGCGGTCGTGAACGTCAGGCACAGGGCGTAGTCGCCGTCGGAGGCTTCCGGCGTCGCGTAGCCGAGGAGCTCCCACACCTTCTTCGACAGGTCGCCGATCGCGACGGCCACGAGGCCGTTCTGCTCGGAACCGTTCGCCTTGCCGGCGTTGAGGTCGACGGCCGACATCAACACGGCCTTGCCCGACGTGCCGCCGGAGAGGGCGGTGTCGAGGAACGTGCCGTCGTTGGCCTTCTTGTAGTAGCCCGCCGAGATGCTCGTGAAGCCCGCGAGCGCCGCGTTGTTGATGAGAAGCGACGTCAGGACGGCGTTGGCCGGGATCTCGGCGATGCCGAGAATCGTGCCGTCGCCGTCCGCCGCGCCCAACTTCGCATACGTCAGCGCGAAGTTGCGGACCTGTCCGCCCGAGACCTTCGAAGACTGCCCGCGCTTGCCGCCCGCGAGGTTCGCGTCCGCCCACGCCGAGATGCTCGCCATATAGTTATCTCCGTACTGCGTTTCCGTCGTCGTCCAGCTACCCCCGCCGCCTGTCTCAAGGACCGGCGGCGGGGGTTAAGTCCCGCCTGCAAGCCCTTTAGGACTTGGTGGTGGTGACTTTCTGGACGAGAACGCCTTCGGTGCGGACGGCGCCGAGGTCGAACACGATCTGAACCTGAGTCGTCTCGATGAGGTCGGGGCGAGGAGTGACGTTGATCGCCATCTCCTTGCTCATGCCCACGCAGACGCCGCGGGTCGACATCGCGAAGCACGAGCGGACGTTCGCCGCGCTCACGTCGAGGATCGGCTTGGTGACGCCGCCCGCGAACTGCACGATGTTGATGCCGACGAGCTGCTGGAGGCGCCCCGCGTCGACGAGGTAGTTCTGCGAGAAGTCGCGCGAGATCAGCTCGACTTCCTGCATCAGCGCCGAGTACTCGTTGCCCGCGAGACCCATGACGATCTTCTCGGGCATGTCGTTGCCGACTTCGGCGTCGATGAAGTTCTTGTTGATCTCCAAGAGCTTCGCGTAGGTGAGGCCGGCCGTCGCCGTGACGGTCACGACGCCGTCGGTCGCCGCCGTGACGGACGTGCCCATGTCGCGGCCCGTGAGGACCGCGGCGAAGAGCGCCGACACGACGATGCGGTCGAACACGCGCTCCATGGCGCGGGCGCAAGCCTGGGCGTACTCGCCCTGCGGGTTCAAGAGCATCCCGCGAACGTCGGCCGCGTCGATCGGCAGCGTCAGCGCGAAGCGCCGGCGCGAGATCTTGCGGCGGAGATGGTTGATGTCCGAGAAGGACACGGGCTGCTGGCGCCCGATGACTTCCTGGGCCTCGATGGGGCCGAGACCGTCGTACGCGAAGACTTCGCCGACCATCGGGCGGATCTCCACGAAGGGGCGCAGGCGGGCTTTGATCTGCTGCGCGGCGACATGGACGGAATCAGAAAACTGGATGACGAGTGCGTTGTCGATCAGTTCGACGCTCATGGTGTGGCCTCCACTAAAATCCGTCTAGCGAAAGCCGCACCCGGCGAGCCGGAGGCCATCTCCCGTTGTCGAGCGGGACTCGCGTGGGATTGTCCACGATCAGAAGGCCGCGATGCGGGTGTCTTCTTGTGACAGGATTATTGCAGGAAGATGTAAGAGATGTCAAGCCCTAAAAGTGAAAGCCCCCGGGCTCATAATGCCGGAGGCTTTCGGTACGGCAGAATTCTTACGCCTTTTTGAGCTTCGCGTAGTTCGCGTTGACCAACTCCACCGTCTTCGCGTGGTCGGGATGGAACTGATCTTTGAACGCCGGGAGCGCCTGGAGCCGGCGACCTTCCTCGCGGACGTTCGGTTCATCTGCCGCCCCGCCTCCGCCGTTCCCGTTGAGCGAATCCTCTTTGGTGTACTTCTTGAGGATGCCCTCGATGGCGACCGCCATGATCGTGAGATGTCCGTTGTCGAGCTTCGAGATGAGCGGGCGCAACTCGGGGGTCATGTTCTCATCGAGTTCTTTGCGGACGCGCGCGAGCACCTTCGCGTTGTCCGCGCCGAAGGTCTTGTTCGTCAGCGCCACGAAGTCCTCGTCGGCCTTCTTCTGCGCCGCGGCCTGCGCGGCACTCCGCGCCTCGAGGTCGGCGCTGAACTTCGCCATGAACTTCGACGCCTGCCGCTTGGAGATGTCGCCCGCCATGAAGGACTCGCGGACCATCTTCAAGAATTCGGGGTCGGGCTTGGCGCCCTCTTTGACCGGGATCTCGTAGTCGTCGACCTTCTCGGGCCGGAGCTGCGCGTAGAACTTATCGAACTCCTCGGGCTTGGCGTCGGCCGCCGGCAGACCGCCCACGGTCTTCTTGCCGATGAGGGTCTCCGCGCCGTCGAGCTTCTTGAAGACCTCGGCCGCCAACTCGGGCGACCACGGCTTGTCGAGCCACGGCTTGAGATAGGCGCGGTCGTGGAGGTCGGCGGGGATGAACGTCTTGGCGAGCGGGGCGTCGATGACTCCTTCGGGCATGGTCAATTCTCCTTGGTTACTTCTTCGTCGGAAATCTCCGCCGCTTCTTCCACCGGGGTCAGGAGCGCGCGCGACGCCAAGGCTCGCAGCTTGACGTAGATCGAACGCCGGGTGGTATTGTAAAGGAGTTCTCCCGAGTCGACGTGCTTGAGCGCGTCCTGCGGGATGTCGGCTTGATTGTAGCCGCAGATGTGGAAGAGGTGCACGAAGAGGGCGCGGCCCGCTTCGGTGCGGAGAACTTCGTCGACGGAGGCGCGCAGTTTCGCGGCTTTCGCTTCGAGTTTTTCTCTCGCGGCTTTCTGCGATGCGGCGCGCTCGAGTGCGGCGTCGCGCCGGGTCTTCTCTTGATCTCCCGCCATATTACGCTCCCTTCACGGTGCCGAGGGCCGCGCGAGAATTCGCAGAGTTCAGCCCGATCTTTGACGCCTGCTCGGCGGCGGCCAACTTGTCGGCCTGCGCCTGCTTCTGCGCGTTCGCCGCGCGGAACTTGAGCACGTCATCGGACGTGCGCAACGAATTCTTCGGGGCGCCCGAGTACGTGAAAATATCGTGCGCCAGGGTGTCGGGGTTCAAGTTGTCCGTGATCCCCGGCAGGACCGGCGCCAACGCCACGATGGCATCGGTCGCGGTGAAGATACCCTGGAGCTTCTCGGCCTGCATGAACCGCTTGGCCGGCGAGATGTACTTGACCTCGAAGACGTCAAGCCCCTGCGCCGCGGCTTGGAGCACCGCGGCGGGCACGACCAGCTTGTCGGCGCCTACGATCTTGTCCCACGCCGCCATGATGCGCGCGCCGATGCCGGTCTTGACGACGCCGAGCTGGCCGCGGCGCCACAGGATGTTGAACGTGCGCTGCACGAGCGGCGTGAGGACTTCCTTCTCATGGCGCGAGAAGATGGCGCCCAAAGCTTCACCGCGCATCTGGTTGCGCACCGACGTCTCGTACGCCGTCATCTGCGTCTGATTGTTGAGGTCGAGAAGCCGGTCGAGGAAGAACGCCTGGGCGACCGCGCCCTTGAGTTCCTTCTTCTGCTCGGCGGCACTCTGCATCTCGCCGACGGTGAACAACGGGAAGATCGGCTTCTCGTTGCTCATGCGCCCGGCGGAATTGAAGACGTTGAGAGC
>JAYTIP010000234.1:0-3898 GCA_043731745.1 Elusimicrobiota bacterium
AGCGCCTCCCGGCAGAACTCGATGAACGCTTCGTTCAGGGGCACGAGTTTCTCCCACCGGGCGTCGAAGAGGTCCTGTAGGACGGCCTCGTAGCGGCTGAAGTGAGGGGCGGCCTGATACGCGTATTTGAGCGTCAAGAACATCTTGCGTCCCCAGCGGAATCGGCCTTCGCGGCTGTTGTCGACGCGCTTGTCAACGAGGCGCTCGTCGCGGGACTCCTGCACGACGGGGACGCTGATCCAGCGCGCCCCGTCGCTGGTCCGGATCTTCGTCCGGTTCTGAAAGCTTTGGCGTTCCATCTGCACATGATCGACGGAGATGAACAAGTCCGACTTCTGCATCTTGTCGAAGTACCCGAGCCACGGGATGAAGTTCGGTTGATGCCCTGAGACGATCATGCGTCCTCCTTGTGCCGGTGCGTAATCCTGGGACTAGTCTAATGCGTGTCGCTCGGGAGAACCATCGCGCGCCGGAAACAAATTTATGAACGAACCGTGACCGGCGCGAGTCCCGTCGCGAAAATACGGTTACAGCCCCGTTATGGGAGCGTGCGCGCGACGAACATATACTCTGAGCGCCGCAAGGAGGCAACCATGAATAGAACCGACCTGACCCAGTACCGCGTTTCCCTGCGCAACGCCCCACGCACCTATTCGATGCTGACCCGCCTGCTCGCCAAGGAGAAGATCAAGGCGAACGCGATGCGCACGACGACGAACGGAGACCGGATCGCGGTGCAGTTCCTCGCGCCGAAGAGCTCGCGCCTGCGGGCGAAGCTGGAGAAAACCGGCGCGTCCGTTGAGGAGGACCAGATCTTCCAGCTGGAGCTGCCCAACCGCGCGGCCGAACTGCAGCGGCTGACCCGGGCGTTGGCGGACGCGGGGATCACGATCCTTTCCCTTTACAGCGTCGTGGAAGCCGACATGATCCGAATGGTTCTCGCCGTCGACGAGCCGGCCAACGCGGTGGAGCTGATCACGCGGCTCGGCTACGATCCGGACTACTATGTCTTCGAGCTGTAACTATAAGGGACGGGCCCTCGTGCTTTTACTGCTCGCGGCTTGCGCCTCGCCGAGCTCGCGCATCAAGAAGCACGCGGCGTTGTTCGACGCCTACCCGCCCAACATCCAGGCCCGGATCAAGGCCGGCGCGGTCGATGTCGGATTCGATCAGGACATGGTGCGCATGGCCCTGGGCGAGCCCGCGCGCGTCTCGTCGCGCAAGACGGCGGACTCATCCCAAGAGGTCTGGAGCTACGGCGCGACCGGCGTGCGGCCCGGTTTCGGTTTCGGCTTCGGCTCAGGCTTCGGCGGCGGCTTTGGCGGGGTGTCGGTCGGGGGCGAGGCGCCGGAACGCGAGCGCGATAAGGTGGTCTTCGAGCACGGCCGGGTCGTCGCGGTCGAGAAGCTCGAGAAGTAGGGCCTCAGGGGCCGGGAGAGGCCTTCTTCTTGCCGTACTTCCGGGCGTAGTCCGCCTTCGTGACCTGGCGGCCGCGGCTGATCGCGAATCCTCCGGGCGGCACGTCGTCGGTCACGCTCGTCCCCGTCGCGATGAAGCTCCCCGCGCCGAAGCGGACGGGCGCGATGGCCTGGGAATCGCTGCCGATGAAAACGCCGTCTTCTACGACCGTCCGCTGCTTGACCGGACCGCCGTCGTAGTTGCAGGTGATGAACCCGCACCCGACGTTCACGTTGCGCCCGATCTCGGCGTCGCCGATGTAGCTCAGGTGCGAGATCTTCGTGCGCAGGCCGACGGTCGAATTTTTGAGCTCGACGAAGTTGCCCACATGCACCTCGTCGCTGAGCGCGCAGCCCGGGCGTAGGTGCGCGTAAGGCCCGAGCACGCAGTCCTTGCCCACGCGGCTGCCGTCGATGCGCGTGCCTTGCTTGATATAGGTCCCGCGTCCGATGATGGAGTCGGCGATGCGGCACGCGCTCTCGATCTTGACCGCGCCCTCCACCACGGAGTTGACCAGGACGACGCCGCCTTCGATGAGCACGTCGCGCTCGATCCGGCACCGGGGATCGATCACGGTGGTGCGGGGATCCTGAAGCGACACTCCCTTGAGCATCAGCGCGCGGTTGAAACGCTCCCGGAGTATCGTCTCCGCGCGCCATACGCCGTGGAGGTCGGCCACGTCCAGGGCCTCGTCGGGGTCGGCCACGAGCCAGGCGGTCGTCGAAAAACCGCCTGCCGCGAGCGCCTTGACCGTCTCGGACAGGCGGCGCTCCCTTGAAAGGGGGGCGGAGGCGAGCGCGCGCAAGCCGGTGAGCAGGGCCTGGTGGCCGAAGGCGTAAATGCCGGCCGGAATTTCCGTGATCCTGCGCTCCGCCTCCGAGCAGTCGAGCTCCTCGCGCAGGTCCTTGATCGACCCGGAGTCCGTGATGACGCGCGCCTGGCCGGCGGGGTCGGCGACGGCCGCCGTCGCCACGGTGCAGTCGGCGCCGCTCTCGCGATGTCGCCCCCAAAGGCCCCCGATCGAGCGGTGGCTCATCAGCGGGGCGCTGCCGTTGAGCACGAGGATGTCCCCCTCCAGGGTCGCGAGGTATTCGCCGGCGGCAAGCAGAGCGCCGGCGCCGCCGATGCCGGGCTTGACCGGGATGAATTGGATACTTTCATAGTCCCGCAGTCGTTCACGCAAATCGCGCTCGCCGGGTCCGACCACGACCGCGAGCGAACGGTGCGGCACGGACATCGCGGCGTCGAGCACGTAACGGATCATCGGCATGAAGAACACCGGTTGAAGCGCCTTGGTCAAGGTCGTGTTCATGCGATCGTCCGTGCCGGCCGCGAGGACGAGGATGTGCGGCGGCTGTTCCTTCGTCACGGCCGCTCCCGCGCGACTTTTATCGCCTGGAGGAGCGGGTCGCGTCGGCCCGCGGGCTGCTCCGCACGGTAGCCGGCTCCCAAATCCCACACGAACAAGCCTCCGAGGCCCTGCTCGCGCGCGTACTGAGACAGCTTGTCGACGGTGGTCGCGTTGGCGTAGGACACGAATTGGCCGTCGGCCCCGTCGCGGCCCGGAATACCCAAATAGGCGGCCTGCGCCTTCTCATCCCAGTGGTAGTCCGGGTTCGAGTCGTCGCCCTCCGTGATCTTGTAGGCGTCGGCGAGCGCGTAATAAGGGACATTCTTCACCTGAGGCGGGCTTTTCCAGGACTTACCCGGGGCGTCGATCCCGGCGCCGGTCCAAACGCTGCCGTTGAAGCTCAGGCCCACGCCGAGCTTGCTTCTCGGCACGCCCGCGGCGATGAAGAGCTTCGCGATCCCGTCCGTCGAGGGCAGCCCCGGGGAGCCGTTCGCGAAACGCCTGTTTCCGTCGAAGATCGGCGCGTCATGCCAGGAGACCCAGCCCGCGTAGGGGCCGGAGAGATGATAGGTCATGATGTTGATCTGGTCGAAACGATCGGCGAGCCGCGCGAACAGCGCGGGTTGCCAGCGCACCGCGGCGGTCAGCAGAGGACGCGGGCTGATCGCGTTGAGGCGCTCGCGCAGCTCCTTGATGAACGCGGCGTAGTCCTTCGCGTCCGAGGCCGCGATCTCCTCCATGTCGATATCGATGCCGTCGTAGTGGTTGTCGCCCAGGAAGCGGACCAGGCACGAGATGAACACGTCGCGATTGCGCCGGCTCATGGCGCCCACGAACGCCGCACGAGAATTCTGCCCTCCGACCGTGAATAGAATTTTCTTGCCCGCCCCGTGCGCGGCCGCGACGGCGGCGGCGACATTGGCCGGCGTCAGGAGGTTGGTCTTGGCGTCCAAGGTTCCGTCGACGCGCGGCACCACCGCGAAATGCACGAGATGCGTCACGGCCTCGTAGTCGATCTGATCGGGGGCGAGCCGGCTCTGGCGCCAACCGGTGTAGTAAGCGGTGACCCAGGCCTGCGCCCCGACCCCG
>JAYTIP010000235.1:0-6987 GCA_043731745.1 Elusimicrobiota bacterium
CAAAGCGGCCGCCGCCCTGGACCGCGCCCTCGATCTCGCTCGCTCCACGAATGCCGGAAGACGAGCTCTCGACGAGGCGGAACGCGTCCTGGGAGAACAGCGCCGGACTTTACCCGTGTCTGTCGCCGACCTCGGGCGCAACTACGGCGAGTACGACTATATCGCCAAGACGATGAGCCTTCACAAGGATCTGTTCCGTAAAGGCCGCGAGGCCGACCTGGCGGGCACCGTCATCCACGAACTCACCCATGTGGTGCAGCACACCCAAGGCGTGCCCAGTAACGCGCTCGAGATGGAGATCGAAGCGCATCTCCAGGACCTGGAGATGCTTCAAGAACTCGGCCTCAAGCCGCGTCCGCATACCTTCGCCTCTCAACTCCACGACGCCCTGCGCAAAGGCCCCAAGGAATTCATCGCCTTACTCCAGCTCGCCGTGCCCGGCACTGTGTTTCTCGGCGACTCGTCGCTTGAAGACATCGAGGAGCAGCTTGAGTCCGACCTCGACGATCAGAACGGGAAGCGATCCAAAGCCGCGGGCGGTCTCGCCCGCGCCATCGAGGCGGACCTCGATCTTCTGCGCACGCCCTCCGGGCGCGCTTCCTACAAAGCGTTCTCCAAGCGCGTGCTGGCCCTCCTCAAAAAGCGCGCCGCCGAGGCGAAGTGAAGGCCTCAGACCTCGTCGCGCGCGGAACCGAGCACTTCAACTCGAGCCGCCCCGAAAAAGCTCTCGAAGATTTCCGCGCCGCCCTAGCTCAGGGCCACGACACCGCCGACGCGCGCTACTTCACCGCCCACGCCTTGCTCGCCCTCAACCGCATTCCCGAAGCGCTCGACGCCTTCGCCGCCTTGATCGAGGCCTTCCCCGCGCACCTCTCCGCCTACCTCGACCTCGCGAACCTGCTCCACCGCCAAGGCCGCCTGCTCGACGCGGCGAAAATCCTGCGCGCCGCCCTCAAGCGCGAGCCCGGCCACGACGCGGCGCGCCGCCGCTTGGCCGAACTCAACACCGGACAAACGGGCGAGCGTGACGCGCCGCCCCCAAAGACTTACGCCCGCCGGCCCGCGACCAAGCGCGCGGGCGCTTTAATCTCGGGCCGCGCGATGAAAGTCCCCGCCGCCCTGGCCTCGGGCCAGACCGAACTGACCTTCCGACTCAACGGGAAGCCGCTCAAGGTTCCCAAGCTCGGCAACCTCCCCATCGAATTGCTCGCCTTGCTCGCCCGCGTGAAGCCCGTCATCCATCTCACCGCCCGCGCCTCGGATCTCCCCGGCCTCGAGGCCCTGCGTGCCCGGCTGAACCTTGAGATACAGGTCTTCTCGCGCACCGAAGGGCGCGGCGAGGCTCGCTTCGGCGTCATGCTCGGCCGCGACGCCGCCGCATTGCGCGCGACGGCCGCGCGCTGGGACCGCGAAGACTTCAACCCCGGCGTGCAGCTCGGCTACCCGCCCTGCTGCACGCGCTGGTACCGCGCTCACGCCGACGAGGCAGGTGGACGAGACATCGTGTACTCGATTTACCGGAACACGAAGAAAAAAACGAAGCTCCCCTTCGCGCTCAACAACATTTTCTACTTTTACTCGCGCGTGTCCTCGGTTCAGGAAGGCGCCCGCCGCCAGAAGCTGGCCGCGATGAACCCCGGCCTCGACCTCGACCTCTTGAACCTGATCTCCTGGCACCCGTGCGCCTACGACTGCGCTCCGAGCAGGAATAAGGCCGCCAAGATCTGGGCCGCCGCGAAGAAGCACGCGCCCGAGCTCGCCGCCGCGCTCAAGACCGTCCTGTCGCGGCCCGTCGTGTTTTGGGATTGGAGCCGCTTCGCCGTTCTCGACGGAAAGAAGATCGTCGCTCCTTACTCGCTACTCGAGCCGCGGCTGATCGCGGAGCTCGAGAGCGGCCGGCTGACTGGGTCGCCGGCGCCGATACTTCTGAATTTCCGGGGATGACGGCCGCCGGCGGCTGATCAGCCGCCATAACTATCCCCGGGGCGAGAAGCGGCGGCTGAACAGCCGCCGGGACCTAGCTCCTGAGCTTGAGCACGAGCCATAGGGCTCGTTCGGGCCCGCCCCACACCTGCGGCTTACCGTCGTAACCATACACGGCCTCGATGCGCAACGGCGAGCGCGCGAGCAACTCCTCGAGCTCGGAAGCGCTGTAGCTCCTCAAGTCGTAGCTCGACTCCAGAATCTTTCCCTTCGCCGTCACGAAGTTGATGATGCGCTCGCGCCGCGTGTCGCGCTCGGGCGGGATGCTCATCACGACGTGCTTGGCGCGCCGCCCGCCCTGACGGCACTCCCACACTTCCTCGTCGGGGAAATCGTCTTCGTAATTCGAGAGATCGAGGCCGAGCACGAAAATCCCGCCCGGCTCCATGGCCCCGGCCATCAGCTTCAGGTGGGCCAGAGCCTCTTTCTCCGTCATCAGGTGCCGGAAGGTCGACAGCAGATTGATGATCAGACCGAATTTCGTCTTCGGACGGTACGCCGACATTTCGCCGCGCGAAATCCGCGCGCGCTTGCCCCAGCCCGCGAGCCGCTTGCGCGCGAAGTCGAGCATCCCGCCCGCCGCGTCGTAGCCCTCCACCGTCCAGCCGCGGCGCAGCATCGCCGCCAGATAGCGCCCCGTCCCGCACGCCGGCTCGAGCAGCGTCTTGATCCCGCAGCCGTGGTCGTGGGCGAGGCGGTCTAAAAACCAGGCTTCGTCGTCGGTGCCCTCGGCGTGGACCAGGTCGTACAGTTCCGGATCGGCGTAGATCGAGGGAAGCCTCCCGCTCAAGCCGCGGCCGGGGGGTGCGCCGTCACGCGCCGCGCGGGACCCGTGAGGGTCACGCCTTCCACGCGCAGCGCCTCGAGCAAATCGAGCAGCACCGCCTCCTGCGCGTCCATGTACGCGGCGTAGTCCGTCCCTTTGACGAAGAACACGAGCTCGAACTCGAGCGCGCCTTCCCGGACGCCGGACAGGTGCGCGCGGTCAAAACGCGCGTCCTTGGCCTTGCTCACCGCGGAGCGTCCGTGGCCCGGAATTTTGCGAAGAATCGTGGGTGCCGTGTCGGCCGGAACGGCGAACGCCAGCAGCGAGCGGCGCTCGTTGAGCTCCCGGAAGTTCTGGATGCGCGTCGAGGTCAAGGTCGAGTTCGGAAACACGAGCATTTCACCCGAAACGGACCGGACGCGCGTCGTCTTAACGCCGATGTGCTCGACCGTTCCCGTCATGTCGCCCACCTTGATCGCGTCGCCCACGGTGAACGGCTTGTCCAGGTAGATCGCGACGGCGGAGAACAGGTCGCCGAGCACCGCCTGCGCGGCGAGCGCCACGGCGATGCCGCCGATGCCGAGGCCGGCCACCATCGAGGTGACGTTGAACCCCAGGTTGCTCAGCACGAACAGCACCGCCCCGACCCAAATGGCACCCTGCATCGCGAAGCTCACGGTCTGCGCCGTGTCGCGATGCGCCGCGTCAGCGCCGTCCGCCAGAATCGTCCGTTTGACCGCGTAGGCCACCGCGGTCTGGATCATGGTCACGATCCGGTACGCCACGACGATGACGAGCAGGACGTGAACAGCCCGATCCACACTATAATGGAAATCGAGCGAGCGTGTGGCAAAGAAGAACGCCACGATGTACGCCTCCGGCGACTTGATCTTCTCCAGCATCTCGACGGCCACGTCGTCGAGATCCGTCACCGTCATCTGCGCCAGCGCGCGCAGCCGCCCGATCAGCAACCGGCGTCCGAGCAGGAAAACCCAAATGACGATCAGGAAGGTCACGGCGGCGAGCATGTACGCCCACACCGAGTTGCCGAGGTACTGACGCTGGAGAAATTCGAATTGGGGCATGGCTAATTATGCCTGATTACGCGGCGGCGACGCGCGCTCACGAGCGACGCGAGAGAAGAGCCTCGGCGCTCTTCTTCAGCACCCCCGACCCGATCAACATAGGAATGCGAACCTCGAGCTCCCAACGCTTCTCCAAAGGCTTCAACTTCGCCAGCGCCTTTTCATAGCGCAGTCGGGCCGCGTCGCGGCCGTCCTGCAATTGGTCGTCCGACAAAGCGCGGTTCGCGCACAGCGCGAGCAAGTCCTTTCGGTATCCGGCCCGCGCCTTCTCCCGAATCGCCTCCATGCGCCGCATCAACGGATTGGTGAACATGTCCGGGCGGATGACGTCAGGGCGCATCGTCTCCGAAAGATCCTTAAGGTGTTTTCGTACCATGAATATCTCCCGACTCCTCCAAGTCTCCGATCCGCGTCTCCAGCTTGGCGAGCTCTCATGCAGTGTGTGGTTGCTCAAATCGAACAGCGCCCGCTCTCGGCGGGTAATGTCGACTTCGTCCGCGAAATCTTCGAGCTGCTCGAGGGTCCGCTCCCTCTCCAGAGACATCTCTTTCTTCAACTCATCGACTCAGTCGAAAAAATCGACGACCCTGCGAGCGATCTCCCGATTCGATTTTCCCAACGACTCGAGTTTTTCCTTAACTTCTTCGACATTGTACCCACGCCCCCTTCGCCCCGCAAGAGTCCAAGGGCCCACCAACCAGACGATTGAACCCTCGAAAAGTTCCATATGGACCCGCGCCCCTTGGGTCCTAAGCACTATTGAGCATGGCCAACAACCATCCATGACCCGGCGCATAGGTCGCCCCGTCACCACCTCGCTACACTGTCCTTATGATGACCATGTCCCCTCTCGACGCCTCCCGCCGCAAGCTCCTCGCCGGCGTGATCCGGCAGGTCCTTTCCTCCGCCCAGCTCACTATGGTCCACGAGCTCTTGGCCGCCGAGCGCCCCGGCCGGCCCGCCCCCCAGGCCGAGGACATCATGTTCTGGATGCGCCTCAACATGCCCGTCGCCAGCGACCGCGTCGACGAGCTGCTGCACCTCCCCGAATAAGTCGTACTGACCGTCCGTTCGCCGGACGATTTGGTATAATTTAGACCGTTCACAAATTGAACAAGGAGACACAATGCCCACCGCTACCGCCATGAAGAACGACTACAAAGTCAAAGACATCACGCTCGCCGACTGGGGCCGCAAAGAAATCACCATCGCCGAAAACGAGATGCCGGGTCTCATGGCCCTGCGCGCCGAATATAAAGGCAAGCAACCTCTCAAAGGCGCGCGCATCGCCGGCTGCCTGCACATGACCATCCAGACCGCCGTCCTGATCGAGACCCTTCTCGAGCTCGGCGCCGAGGTCCGCTGGTCTTCCTGCAACATCTTCTCGACGCAAGACCACGCCGCCGCCGCCATCGCCAAGGCCGGCAAGTGCGCCGTGTTCGCCTGGAAGGGCCTCTCCGAGAAGGACTTCGACTGGTGCATCGAGCAGACTTTGAACTTCCCCGACGGCAAGCCCCTCAACATGATCCTCGACGACGGCGGCGACCTGACGAACATGGTGTTCGACAAGTACCCCAAGCTCGCCAAGGACATCGTCGGCCTCTCCGAAGAGACGACCACCGGCGTCCACCGCCTCATCCAGCGCATGGCGGCGGGCACGCTCCTCACCCCCGCGATCAACATCAACGACAGCTGCACGAAGTCGAAGTTCGACAACCTGTACGGCTGCCGTGAGTCCCTCCTCGACGGCATCAAGCGCGCGACCGACGTCATGATCGCCGGCAAGATCGCCGTCGTCGCCGGCTACGGCGATGTGGGTAAGGGCTGCGCGCAGTCCATGCGCGGCCAGGGCGCGCGCGTGCTCATCACCGAGATCGACCCGATCAACGCCCTCCAGGCGTGCATGGAAGGTTACGAGGTCGTCACGATGGACGACGCGGCCGCGATCGGCGACATCTTCGTCACCGCGACGGGCTGCAAGGACATCATCCTGCGCAAGCATCTCGACGCGATGAAGAACCAGGCCATCGTCTGCAACATCGGCCACTTCGACCTCGAGATCGACATCGCCTCCATGACCTCCGACAAGAAGCTCAAGAAGGTCGAGATCAAGCCCCAGGTGGACCAGTTCGTGTGGCCTTCCGGCAAGGTCGTCACCGTGTTGGCCGAAGGCCGGCTCGTCAACCTCGGCTGCGCGACGGGTCACCCGTCGTTCGTGATGTCGTGCTCGTTCACCAACCAGGTGATGGCGCAGCTCGAGCTCTGGAACAACAAGACCACGGGCAAGTACAAGAAGCAGGTGTACCTGCTTCCCAAGGAGCTCGACGAGAAGGTCGCGTTGCTCCACCTCGGCAAGCTCGGCGCGAAGCTGACCAAGCTCACCAAGGGACAGGCCGAGTACCTCGGGATCCCGGTGGAAGGGCCGTTCAAGCCGGACAACTACCGCTACTAAGACGGTCGGACGAAGAAAGGCCCCGGCGGGATTCCGCCGGGGCCTTTTCTTTTCCGGGCTTTACCGAACTTTTAGCCTCCCGAAATCAATTCGCGGGCACGCGCGCGCATACTATGCCCATGAGCAAGCACTCCAATCCGCGTTCGGCCTACACCGCCCCTCCCGCCCAAAAGGCCGCGCCCCGCAAGCCGATCACCTTTTCCCGTGAAGCCATCGGCGGCAGCATCGCCGCCGCGATCGGACTCGTCTGGATCCTCGCCCCCGGCTTTAAAGCTCCCAAGCCGGAAGCGGCACCCGCTCCCGAAGCGCCATCCTCCGAACCCGCCCTCGCGATGCCAAAACGCGTCGTGCCCGCGCAGGTGCAGGCCGTGGCCGCACCCGCCGTTGCGCGCGCCGCGGAAGTGTTCAGGAACGAGGAGACGAAGATCGAGCAGAGCGCCGCCGTCGCCAAGCCCGCCTGGGTCACCGCCCTCGCCCAACATGGGTGGACCTGGCCGCGCCACATCCAGCCGCAAGGTGAAGGCATCACCATCGACCGCCGCCTCGTCAATTGGTTCCCGCAGAACGCCCCCGGCAAGCGGATGCAATACGCCCTCACGGTCGACCGCGTCGAGACGCGGCTGTATGAGGACGAGATTCCCGCCTTCGAAGCCCGGATCGCCGCCGAGGAAGAGGCGCGGCTTCAGGCGGCGGAAGCTCTC
>JAYTIP010000236.1:0-5328 GCA_043731745.1 Elusimicrobiota bacterium
GCCAAGCTCGGCTTCGACGAGGCGCACCTCGAGCACAACGGCGGCGCCAACTACCTGAAATCCGGCATCGTGCACGCCGACGCCGTGACGACCGTCAGCCCCACCTACGCGCGCGAGATCGTCGAGAACAAGCTGTTCGGCATGGGCCTCGAGGATCATCTCGTCGCCCGCGAGGACGGCGTGCACGGAATCATCAACGGCATCGATCCGGCGCTGTACGATCCCGCGATCGATCCCCTGCTTGAGCGAAACTACGGCATCGAAGACGCCGCCGAGGGCAAGGCCGCGAACAAGGCCGCGCTTCAGAACAAACTCGGCCTGGACGCGACGCCCGACGCCCCCCTCTTCGTCGTCGCCTCGCGCCTCGCCAATCAAAAGGGCATCGACATGATCTTCGAGTCCGCCACCGACATCGTGCGTCTCGGCGGACAATTGGCCATCATGGGCACGGGCGACGCGCACACCGAAGCCCTGCGCGCCGCTCTCGTGCTCGCGTTTCCCGGCAAGATCGCCTCCCACCCCTTCGACGAGAACGCCGTGCGCCTTCTCTTCGCCGCGGCCGACTTCCTGCTCATGCCCTCGCGCTTCGAGCCGTGCGGCCTGTCCCAGCTCATCGCCCAGCGCTACGGCGCCCTGCCGATCGTCACGACCGTGGGCGGCCTCGCCGACACCGTCATCGATTTGCGCGACGATCCCATCCACGGCAACGGCCTGATCGTGCGCGCCGTGGCCTCGATCTCGCTGTCGCGCGCGGTCGCCGACGCGGTGAAGGGCTATTCGCATCCGACGGCGCTCGCCATCGCCCGGCGCTCGGCGATGTCGAAGGACTCGTCCTGGGAAATCTCCCTCGATGTGTACGAGGCGCTGTTCCGGCGCCTGCTTCGGACCGAAAGACCCGAAAACCGCTAGGCCCTCTCCCCGCCCCCGCCGTCCCGGTAGGCCCCGCCCCCGCCTCTCGCAAGCCGCTATCCTCCTCATATGAAGCGGTCGATGTCTCTCGCCCTATCGTTGGCCCTCGCCCTCGGCTCTTTCCCGGCCCAGGCGCAGAGCGTCCTCGGTCGCGCGTCATTGCCCGCCGTTAACGCCGCGCCGGTCTTTTTGCCGGTCACGGCGGTCCCCGTCGTCGGCGCCCTCGCCCCCGCTCTCGCCACGCCGTCGCTCGTTCCCTCCCTGGTTGCGGCGCCCTACGCTCCGGCACCCGTCTTGGAATCCATCGCGACTCCAGCCGCACTGCCGATCGCGATCGTCGCGACGGCGGTCGCGCGTTCGCCGCGACCGGACGCCGTGGCATCGCCGGTTCGCTCGCTTCGCTCCGTGGCCGCGCCCAACGGCTCCGCTATTTTCGACGGCGGACTCTCACATCCCGCCGCGGCGAGCGTCGAACCTCCCTCCGATCCCGAGCCCGCCGCGAAGCCCGTTCGGCGGAGCCTGCTCCAGCGCTACAAAGACTCGCGTAAGAACTCGCCGCCCCTACAGACCGCGTTCGGCAAAGGCATGCTCTACGCGTCAATGGCCGCCGTGGCGGTGCCGCCCCTTCTGCTCGCCGCGCCGGCCCTGAAGGCCGGATTCGCGCTTGCCGCGGCCGACCTCACGGTCATGGCGATCATGCTGCCGCTGAGCCTGGGTATCTGGGCTTGGAAGAAGTTGCGCGGCCCGCAGACCGCGTCCCAGCCGCCGCCGCGCGGCAAGAAGATCGCGATGCTTATGCTGGGCGCCGTCCTCGGGCTCGGTATCGGCCTGGCGCCCTACACGGTGACGGGTCCCGTCACCGAGCGCGTGTCGGCCCGGTTCGATCAAACTCGCGCGGTGGAAGACCAAACGCGCGTGCGCTGGATCTCCGGCGGCGCCGTCGAGGACGAGACGGTGAAAGTCCTCTCCCGCAACGCCGTCGGCCTCGCGACGCTCAATTCGCTGAGAGACCGCTTCGGCGTCCTTCGCCTGCCGACCTTCTTCATCTCCCAGCAGAAGGACTCCTACGGAGAACACGAGGATTTCTTCGACGGCGTCTATCTGAACGCCGAAGAGGTCACCTCGCGCGGCTGGACCATCGAGCAGTTCCTCAAGGACCCCGCTCTTCAGCGTCAATTGATCCGCGAAATGGACTCGACCGTTCTCCACGAGCTCACGCACGCGGTGCAGGGCCGCCGTCCGCCGTGGCGCCCGACCTATTTCAAGAATTCCGTCGAGTCCGAACAGCAGGCCTTCCTCCAGGAGACCTTGTACCGCCTGGCTCAGCTCGAAGGGGATCCCTCCGCGCGCAACAACGGCCACGACCAGTGGATGATCCCCGACGCCGCCGACAGTCTCGACGCGTTCTTGAAAAACGTCGCCGGCATGTACGAGAAGAACGTGGTCGTCGGCACGGATCCCGACTACAACGCTTACTTCGCGGCGCAGCGCGCGCTGTGGCCCGTGTTCCGCGTCCACATGTATCAGGTGCTCGCGGCGCACGCGAGCGGCGCCGGATCGGCTAAACTGTACATAGACAAGGCGCGAGCCGCGGCCAAGGCGGCCGGACTCCCCGAGCCGGCCCCGCTGATCGCCTCGCGCTGAACCATACATCATGTTTTTTCCCCTCATCTACTGGGTCGTCATGCCCCTGTTTTTCGGCTGGCTGGTCGTGCGCTGGCTGAAAAAGGCCAGCCCTCTAGTCGTTCCTCCCGAGGTCGCGGCGCTGTTCGCGGAGAGACCCATCGAAAAGAAGTGGTTTCGCGCCGCGCGGCGAGATCAGGGCGGCCTGCTCCGCTGGCTCGGCGATTTCGAGAAGCAGCCCGAGGCCGTCGACGCGGCCTACGCGGGCAAGGAAGCCGCCCAAAAGGCCGGCGAGAAAGCGGCCTTCCTCGTCTTCAACGATAAAGCCGAGCTCCTCGAACAGGTCGACTCCTAAATTCCGCCATGACCGCCCAGCCACTGCGCGTCATCGGCCACCTGAACTCCTGCTTCCGCGAGAAATTCGGCACGCCGCGCCAGCCCCTGCTGGCGCCCGGCGCCACCGCGTCGCTGACGATCGCGCGCGAGTTCCTGCCCGAGCACGCGCTCGACGGGCTCGACAAATTCACGCATGTCTGGCTCATCTCCTATTTTCATCTCAACACCAACAAGATGGTGCGGCCGAAAATACACCCGCCGCGACTCAAGGGTGAGAGCGTGGGGCTGTTCGCCTCGCGCTCGCCGCACCGGCCGAGCCCGATTGGACTATCGCTCGCGCGGCTCGTGAGGATCGAGGGCGGGACGATTCATCTCGCGGGGATCGATCTCGTCGACGGGACGCCGATCCTCGACATTAAACCGTACATACCGGAGTGGGACTCGGTGCCCGAGGCGTCTTCCGGTTGGGTGAAGGACGCTCCATTTCCGGTATTAGAAGTTAAATTCGCGCCTTCGGCGCGGACGGATATTAAAGAGGCCGAGAAACGGTTAAACATCAACGGATTGGGAGACCTTCTGGGAACCATTTTGAATCAAGATCTCCGGAACCCTCGTGATAAATCACAAATGAAGGACGGCTTGGAGCTGGGGTTTTTCCTTTACGACTTCGATTGTCATTTCTCCGTCAGCAAGAAAACGGCAACGGTGATTAAACTTGTCACGGGTACCGTAATGCACAAGAAGGAACGCCGCATTCCTCCCAAGAAAATCGCTCTGTCATGAACACGCCGGCCGCCTGGCGGCGCAATATTCATCGTATGTACGCGTGGCGCGCGCTCACGATGATGCACTTCTTCGCGGGCGCGCTCGTTCCGTTCTTCACGGAATGGGGCGGCCTGACCTTGCCGCAGCTGTTCCTCCTTCAGGCCTGGTTCTTCCTCTGGATCTTCCTGCTCGAGGTGCCGACCGGCGCCGTCGCCGACAAATACGGCCGCAAGGCGTCTTTGATCTGCGCCAACGCCTGCCTGCTCGCCGCGACGGCGGTCTACGCCACCGGCAAGGGCCTGCCGCGTTTTCTCTTCGCCGAGTTTCTGTGGGCAGCCTCGGCGGCGCTGGCCTCCGGAGCCGATGAGGCGATGGTCTACGACAGCCTGAAAGTCTCGGGCGACGAGCGCGACTCGAAGAAAGCGCTCGCGCGCCTGGCGTCCTTCGACATCGGCGCGATCGCCGTCGCAGCACCCCTGGGCAGCCTCATGGCCGCGCGCTGGGGACTGCGCTTTCCGATGATCGCCATGCTCGTCCCGTTCACTCTCGGTCTTATGGTCACGCTGACCTTGCTCGAGCCCCCGACCGGCGAGACCGGACCCAAGCCGCCCTACCGCGAGGTCGTGACGCGCGGCGTGCGCTACTTCGCTTCGCACGCGGCCCTGCGCGCGCTCGCCTTCGACTCGGTGACGATCTGGATGCTCTCGTTCATGACGGTTTGGCTTTTTCAGCCGCGGCTCAAGGAGCTCGGAGTCGGCGTCGCCGCCTACGGCTTCGTCACCGCCGCGATGACCTTGTCGCAAATCGCCGTCTTGAGCTCACCCGATCGCGTGGAGCGCTTCTTCGGCGGGACGCGACGCTATCTGCTCTGGAGCGCGGTGATTCCCGGTCTCGCCTACCTCGCTTTACCTTTCGCGACGAAACCCTGGGCCGCGTGCGTTCTGTTCGTGCTGATCGCCGCCTTCGGCCTGTCGCGCTCGGTCGTGATCTCCAACTACATGAACAAGCACATCGACAGCGCACAGCGCGCCACCGTGCTCTCCACGGTCGGCATGGGACGACAGCTCATGGGGGTCATCGTCTTACCCGCCGTCGGCCTGCTGACCAAGCTCTCGCTGGGCTGGACCTTCGGGGCATTGGGTGCCGCGATTCTCGTCTGCGCTTGGGCGTCGTCGGTCGAGGAAGCCCACCTCGTTAAGGGCTAGAATCTCCCGATGCTCGAACGCGCCAAGTCCTTCTACGAAAAGCATGAAGCGGCGTGCACCGTCGCTTTTTTCGTCGCCGGCTTCCTGTTCGACACGCTCGCCGTCGGCCGCATCGACAAGCTCCACAACATCATTCACCAGGCCAGCTACCTGTTCCTGTGCGCCCTGTTCACCGGCTACGAACTGCGCGAGCGCCACGGCGCGTTCGTCCCGCCCGAGCGGCTGAAGACCGCGTGGCGCTACCACGAGGGCGCGACGCATTTCATGCTCGGGACCTTGCTCAACATCTACACCCTCTTCTTCTTCAAGAGCGCGTCCATGGGCGTCTCTTTGCTTTTCCTCATCTTTCTCGCGGCCCTGCTCGCCGTCAACGAGCTCAAGCCCTTCGAAAGCTCGGGCACGATGCTGCGCATGTCGCTGTTCAGCCTGTGCCTGGTCTCCTACTTCACCTATCTCGTTCCGACGATCGTCGGCCACATCGGCGCGCTTC
>JAYTIP010000237.1:0-11637 GCA_043731745.1 Elusimicrobiota bacterium
CGCCGTGATATGACTCGGAGGTATGATGAACCTGGAACGACTCTCGGACGCGGAGTTGATCGCGTCGCTTAAATCCTTGGTCGGATCGGAGCGCCGCACGGTCGCCGCCGTTCTTCGACATCTCAACGAGATGGACCGGCGGCGCATCGCGTCTCAATCAGGCTTTCCCTCACTCTTCGAGTACTGCGTGAACGAGCTGAAATACGCGCACGGCGAGACGGCTCGTCGTATTCATGCCGCGCGCGCGGCGTCGAAGTTCAAGATTCTCTACCGGATGCTGGAGCAGGGGCATCTGTCGTTGACCGTGGTCTCGCTTTTGGCCCCGCATTTGAAGTGGGACAATTATCGCCGGCTCATTCGCGCGTCCGTGGGGCGCAGCACGCGTGAAGTCGAGGCGATGCTCGCGTCGTTGTCGCCGCTTCCGGCCGCGCCCGCCGAACGGATTCGGCACTTGTCGGTGTCGGCCGTCGTTCCGGACGCTCAACCGGATGCGCTAGTGGCACCGCCCGCGACGGAAACGCCGTCCGTTCCGGCCCCGGAGTCACCGATCGCGAGAACCCAGCTTCAGAACCCGCCCGCGATTTGCCGGGTGCACTTCTCCTTCACCGGCGACGAGGCGTTGCTGCGCGACTATGAACGCGCGAAGGAGTTGTCGCGTCACAAGTGGCCCGCCGGGAAAATCGAGGACGTCTTCGCCGGAGCGCACAAGGCACTCCTGGCCAAGATCGATCCGGACCTGCGCGCGCGCAGAAAGGAGCGGGCGAGGCGCTTGGCGGTGGGCGCGCGGACGCGGAGCATAGCGGCGGCCATCAAGGATGAGGTTTGGCGCCGCGACGGCGGCCGGTGCTCGTTTGAAGCCCACGGACGAAAGTGCGGCTCCCGAGCGGGGCTTCAGTTCGATCACAGACGACCCTGGGCCATGGGCGGCTCCTCGGACGCGGCCAACATCCGCCTTCTGTGCCGCGCGCACAACGCGCTCGAGGCTCGCCGCGCGTTCGGCGCGGGTAAAATCGACGCGATGATCGCGGGCCGGAGGTCCCAGGTCCGGGAGGACCAACGGCGTCTTGCGCCCGACGGCGAAATATAGGAAAATCCGAGGGAATTGACCGGTTTATACGCCCACATACCGTTCTGCTCGGTGAAGTGCTTTTACTGCGACTTCGCCGCTTATTCCGGGCAGAGCAAGCTCGCCGACCGCTACCTCGCCGCACTCGAGGCTGAGGCGGCCCTTCATCCGGCGATCGCCCCCGAAACCTTGTATGTGGGCGGCGGCACGCCGTCGGAGCTCACCGCCGCGCAGATCGGCGATCTGTTCAAGCGCCTGCGCCGCGCCTACCCGGGGCCGAAGTTCAAAGAGTCCACTTTTGAAGGAAACCCCGAGAGCCTCGACGAGGAAAAGCTCGCCGTGCTCGCGCGCGAGGGCGTGACGCGACTGTCGATCGGCCTGCAGACCGCCGACGACGCCCTCCTACCCGCCGTCGGCCGCCGGCATACGGTGGCCGACTTCAAAGAGAAGTACCTGGCCGCGCGCCGCGCCGGCATTCCCGCGATATCGGTGGACCTGATGTACGGCCTGCCCGGCCAGACGCTCGACAGCCTGCGCGCCACGCTCGACTTCGTGCTCGCGCTCGACCCCGAGCACATTTCTCTCTACGGTCTTCAAGTCGAGGACCGCACCTTGTTCGCCAAGCGTGGCGTGTCGGAAGACTCGGACCTGGGCCGCGACATGTTCGAGCTGTCGCTCGAGCGCCTCGCTCAGGCCGGCCTCGAGCATTACGAGATCTCGAACTTCGCCAAGCCCGGGCATCGCTCGCGCCATAACCTGAACTACTGGGAGCGCGGCGATTACGTCGGGCTCGGCTGCTCCGCCGCGTCGTATTACGGCGGAACGCGCTCTTCCAACGAGGAGCGGCTCAAGCAGTACATGGACGGTATCGAAGGCGGCGCGCGGGTCCTCTCCGAGTCCGAAACGCCGATCGGACGCGACGCGACCGGCGAAGAGGCCCTGCTCGGCCTGCGCCTCGTCGAAGGCTTCGAGCCTTCGGCGCGCTTGCGCACCGAATTTATACCCGAGTGGAACGCGCTGAAGGCGCGCGGTCTCGCGCGCGAGAAAAACGGTTTGTGGATGCTGACGCGGGAAGGAATTTTCCTCGGGAACGAGGCGTTCCGGCTGTTCGTGCCGCCGTTTGATCGTGAGGAGGCCGCCGCATTATGAAGACCTTCGTGCTCGACACCAACGTCATTCTCCACGACCCGCAATCCATCTTCTCCTTCGAGGGGGCCCGCGTCGTCCTGCCGCTGACCGTCATCGAGGAGCTCGACACCTTCAAGCGCAACAGCGACGAGCGCGGCCGCTCGGCGCGCTACATCTCGCGCAAGCTCGACGAGCTGCGCGCGGGCGGCAAGCTGTCCAACTGGGTGCCCCTCGAGCACGGCGGCAAGCTCAAGGTCGAGATCCAGGTGTCCGACGGGCTGCCCAAGGCCTTCTCGGCGCACACGAAGGACAACGAAATCCTCTCCTGCGCTCTCTACCTCAAGAAGCAGGGCGAGAACATCGTTTTCATCTCCAAGGACATCAACCTCCGCATTAAGGCCGAGTCGCTCGGCCTCGAGACGCAGGACTACAACAAGGAGAAGGTCGACCTCGACGAGTTGTACAAGGGCTGGCGCGAGGCCTCGGTCTCGCCTGACGTCATCGACACCTTCTACAAGGACAAGAAGGTGGCCTCGCCGATCCCCGACCTCGTGCCCAACGAGTTCGTGATCCTCAAGGCCGAGGGCACCTCCAAGTCCGCGCTCGCGCGCTACGATCTCAAGCTCAAGGCGCTCGTGCCGCTCGTGAAGGCCGACTCCGCTCCCTGGGGCATCAAGCCGCTCAACACCGAGCAGCGCTTCGGGCTCGAGCTCCTGCTCAACCCCGACATCCAGCTCGTCACCATGGTCGGCCTCGCCGGCTCGGGCAAGACCATGCTGGCGTTGGCCGCCGCGCTGCAGCAGACGCTCGAGGAGAAGCTGTACCGCCGCATCCTCGTCGCGCGCCCCGTCATCGCCGTCGGTCACGACCTGGGCTTCCTGCCCGGCACCAAGGAAGAGAAGCTCACCAACTGGATGGGCGCCATCTACGACAACCTGTCCTACCTTCTCGAGAAGCCCAAGGGCGCGCTCGAGACCTCGGACATGGACATCCAGATGCTCATGGAAGAGGGCGTCCTCGAGATCGAGGCCGTCACCTACTTGCGCGGCCGCACGCTCCCGGGCCTGCTGATCATCATCGACGACTCGCAGAACCTGACGCCGCACGAGATCAAGACCATCATCTCGCGCGCGGGCCAAGGGGCGAAGATCGTTCTGACCGGCGACCCGCACCAGGTCGACAACTACTACCTCGACGCGGCGAGCAACGGTCTGACCAACTTGGTCGAGCGCTTCAAGGGGCAGGGCCTGTTCGGCCATGTGACCTTCACGAAGAGCGAGCGCTCCCAGCTCGCGGCGCTTGCCTCCGACCTCCTCTGAAATGAGCAAGCCCAAGCATCCTCCCATCCGGCGGAAGATCGTCGTCGTCGACGACGACGTCCTCATCCGCGAGACGATGCGCTTGGCGCTTGATCACGCGGGGTTCTTCGTCATCGCGGTCGGCGAGCCCGGCCGCGCGCTCGCGACGGTGCGCGCGGAGAAACCGGACCTCGTCATCATGGACCTGTACATGCCCGGGTTCGACGGACGGGAACTGATCCGTTCGATCAAGTCCGATCCGGAGATCGCGCGCACGCCGGTGATCCTCTTCACGGGCTCGACGGAGCCCATCGACGTCGTCAGCGGCCTCGACTCGGGCGCGATGGAGTACCTGGCCAAGCCGATCGACGGCGAGGTCCTGCTGTCGAAGATCGAGCAAGTCCTTAAGTCGGCGGCCAAGCGCTGATGCTCGAAAAGGCCTACGAGCCGAAGCCGGTCGAAGAAAAGCGCCTCGCGTCCTGGGACGCCGCGGGCCTCGGCCGCTCCGAGCCGCGCGACGGGGCCAAGCCCTACACGATCGTCATTCCGCCTCCGAACGTGACCGGCGCCCTTCACATCGGCCACGCGCTCAACAACTCGCTTCAAGACTCGTTCATCCGCCATCACCGCATGAAAGGGGAAGAAGCCTGCTGGGTCCCCGGCACCGATCACGGCGGCATCGCCACGCAGAACGTGATGGAGAAGCAGCTCAAGGCCGAGAAGATCGACCGTCATGCCTTGGGCCGGGACGCGTTCTTAGATCGCATGCAGAACTGGACGCGCGACTGCAAAAAAACGATTTTGGGCCAGCTGCACCGCCTGGGCTCGACGCTCGACTGGAAGCGCGAGGCCTTCACGATGGACGAGGCGCGCGGCAAGGCCGTGTACGAGGCCTTCAAGACTCTTTGGGAGCGCGGGCTGATCTACCGGGGCGAGCGCCTCGTGAACTGGTGCGTGCGCTGCGGCACGGCCCTCTCCGACATCGAAGTCGAGCGCGAAGAGCGCAAAGGCGCGCTGTACCACATCCACTACCCCCAGCCCGACGGTTCCGAGGGCGTCGTGGTCGCGACGACGCGTCCCATCACGATGTTCGGCGACACCGCCGTCGCCGTCAATCCGAAGGACGAGCGCTGGAAGCACATGGTCGGCAAGACCGTGCTGATTCCGTTCATCGACCGCGCGATTCCGGTCGTCGAGGATTCCTATGTCGAGTTCGAGCTCGGCACGGGCGCCTTGAAGGTCACGCCCGCGCACGACCAAAACGACTGGGAGCTCGGAGAGAGGCACAAACTTCCCGCGATCAAGGCGATCGGGCCCGACGGCAAGCTCACGGAAGCGGCGGGCGGCTACGCCGGCCTGTCCCGCGAGAAGGCCCAGGATCAGATCGTGGCCGACCTCGAGGCCCAGGGCTTCCTGCGCAAGAAAGAGGATCACAAGAGCGCGGTGCAGACCTGTTATCGCTGCGGCTCGGTGATCGAGCCGCTTCTGTCACTTCAGTGGTTCGTCAAACAGACCGAGCTCGCCAAGGCGCCGCTCGCCGCGCTCGACGCGGGCGAATTCAAGATCTATCCCGCGAACTGGGCCAAGCCTTATCGCGATTGGCTCGTGAACATTAAGGACTGGTGCGTCTCGCGCCAGATCTGGTGGGGCCACCGCATTCCCGTCTGGTACAAGGACGGGGAAAAGCCCGCCGTGTCCCTGACCTCGCCCGGCGCGGGCTGGACGCAGGACCCCGATGTGCTCGATACCTGGTTCTCGTCCGCGCTGTGGCCGCTCGCCGTGTTCGGTTGGCCCGCCCAGACCAAGGACCTCGCCTACTACTACCCGACCTCGACCTTGGTCACCGGCTACGAAATTCTGTACCTGTGGGTCGCCCGCATGCAGATGATGGGCCACGCCTTCCTCGGCAAGCCCGCCTTCCCCGACGCCGTCATCCACGGCATCGTGCGCGACAAGAGCGGCAAGAAGATGTCGAAGTCCTTGGGCAACGTCGTCGATCCGCTCGTCATGATGGACAAGCACGGCACCGACGCGCTGCGCTTCGCCTTGCTGGCCCAAGCCTTCCCGGGCAAGGACATCGCCTTCGACGAGCAAAGCGTCGTCGGCGCGCGCAACTTCGTCAACAAGCTTTGGAACTCGACGCGCTTCGTGCTCATGAACCTGCCCGAGACGCCGGTCGTCTACGGGATCGATTCGAAAAATCTCGAGACGGCCGACCTTTGGATCTTGTCGCGCTGCCAGGCGACCTTGGCCAAGGCGAAGGCGTCCATGGACGAGTACGATCCGGCCGCCGCGGCAGGCGCGCTCTATGTGTTCCTCTGGGACGAGTTCTGCGCCTGGTATATCGAGCTCGCCAAGGGCCGCCTGACCGGCGCTGAAGGCGCGGGCAAGGACGCCGTCCGGGCCGTGCTCGTGCGCGTGCTCGCCGCGTCGCTCAAGGCCCTGCACCCGATCATGCCGTTCGTGACCGAAGAATTGTACGGCGCGATCAAGGCCTACGCGGGCGAAAACGCGGAGTTCATCCTGCGGGCCGGCTATAAAGGGCTCGACGGCGACTGGGCAAACCCCGCCGTCGAGAAGGAGATGGCTCGCGTCATGGCGGCCGTCACCTCGATCCGGTCGCTTCGCTCCCAGCTCAATGTGCCGCCCGGCCTCAAGATCAAGGCCGTCGCCGAGGGTCCCTTTGCCTCGGATCTGATCGGAAAGCATCGGGCCTATGCCTTATTACTGGCCCAGCTCGAGAGCCTCGAGCCCATGAACGGCGCGCGTCCCGATCAGAGCGCCACCGCGGTGGCCGACGGCGTGACCTTCCACATTCCTCTGGCCGGCGTCGTGGACTTCGCCAAGGAACGCGAGCGTCTCAATAAGGACCTCGCCAAAGCCGAGAGCGACATCGAGAAGTGCGCCGCCAAGCTCAAAAACCTTTCCGCCGCCGCGAGCGCGCCCGCCGACAAGGTCGCCGAGGCCAAGGAGCAGCACGACGCCGCGGTGACTCGCCGCGATCGCCTCAAAGAGACGATCGCCGTATTGTCGTGAGAGCCGCGATTCTCGCCGCCTTAATATCCGGGCCCGCCTCGGCCCAGTCGCCGATGTACGGCGCCAACACGCCTCCCGCCGCCTCCACCGCGACGATCTCCTCTTCGAGCGCGACGGTGTCAGCCTCGACCTCGGCCGTCTCCGTCTCGACGGCTCCTCCCTCGATCGACGATGTCGCGGGCCACGGCTTCAAGGTCGGCTCCGGCGGAACGCCCAAGGCCAAGCTCGAGCGTCCCATCCGCGCCATCATTCAAAAGGACGCGGCCGATTGGGAGCCGATTTTCCTCAAGCAGGGCGGCGTGCCGGGCGAAGGCTCGAACTCGGTCGCGCTGCGCGTCGTGAAGGTCAAAGGCCGCATGAAGGGGGAGAACACCAAGGTCAAAGCCTATGCGCGCCTGCACAAAGGCGCCAAGGACAGCCATTGGCTCGTGATCGCCCTGCACCCCGCCGCGCTCGAGAAGCGCCGCACCACGATCGAGATCCGCTTCCGAATTTTCGAAGGCTATGTCGAGCAGGTGGAAGCGGTCGCCGTGACGATCACGGAACGGCGGCGGCTTCTGCCGCCTAAGCGTCCGCGCGATTCCTTCGACCTGCACGACGAGGGCATCGAGTACCAGGAAGAGAAGCCCGGCTCGGCCGGCGTCGTCGTCTCCGAGCTCGACCCGCGCCCCGCCTCGGCCTCGTCCAACGCCGGGCGCCTGGAGAAGGCCGAGTTCGCCGACAAGGACCTCGGCTTCGTCAACGCGTCCTGGTCCGTCCACGGCCTGCCGAAATAGCCGCGAAGAGTGTCACCTCTCAGCATTGACTTCGCGGTCCAGCGAGCTTATGCTTAGGCCGTGAGAATAGTCCGAGCGGCCCTCGCGCTCCTCCTTGCCTTTGCGATTCCCGTCCGCGCGGAGACAACCACAGACCCGCTTTGGTTTCTGTTCTCCACTTATGTCCTGGCTCCAGACGCCCAGGCCGTCCAGGCCGAGGGTGAAGGTCTCGCCAATGCGAAGAGACTCGCGGCGCTTCAAGCCGACCTGCTACTCCTGTCCGAAGGATTCGAGTCGTTCCGCGACGAAGCTCAGGTCAGGGAATCGCTCGCCAGACTCGAGTCTCGGATGACGCCGGAACTCCGGCCCTACTTCAGGGATCGTGCCACGAGCCTCGACGCCATCTATCGCACGCTCGCGGTCACCGACTACACCTGGGCCCAGCGCTTCCCCGAGCCGCCCTGCTTGCCAGCCGAGGCCCGGCGCAAACTTCTAGACAATCGCGACGGCCTCTTCCAGACCCAATCCGGGGAGGCCTCGGTCTGGCTCAGCTCTCTTCTCGGCGCGCAGGCCAAAGGAAAATCCGCCGAGCAGGCGCTCGATCAAGCATCGTCAAAGTCTAGATTGACCGCCGCCGACTACGAGAAGCGCCGCGCACACGTCCGCAAGCTAACCTTGGCGCTCGCCTCGGACAAGGCCGTAGGCGCCGCCCGCTCGAAGCTCTACTGCTCCCGCGCCGCCGCCTTCGAGGACTTAGCCGCGTATCACCACGCGGCTGAAGCAAGCGCGACGCTGGCCTCGCGTCCCTTGCCCGTGACCGTGCCCGAGAAATCGGTGTTCGTCGTTGTTTTAAACTCTCGCCGCGCCGCGGCGACCTTGCTCAAAACGAAGAACGGACCCGTCCTCGTCACCGACGCCTCCATCGTTCAAGACGGTGACCATCCGCAAGTGTTCGCCTATTCGGAGAAATCGAATCCCGTCGAATTGACGGCGACGGTCATTCATCGTGACGCGGCCTTCGGCCTTGCCATCCTCACTTACGCCGAAGACTTGACGCGTCCGGCTCTCGTGCTCGCCGCCTCGGCTCCCGTCCATCACGACCTCGTCTCAGCGCTCGGACACACTTTGGTCGCGGGGCTTTGGACGAAAACGACCGGCCTCGTGACCAAGACCGGCCCCGAGAGCTTCCAAACAGACGCCGCGGTTTCGGTCGACTTTACCGGCGGGCCCGTGCTCAACGGTGCCGGGGAAGTCGTGGGCGTGCTCGTTTCGCGGCCTGCCGACACCGAAGAGGGACGCTGGCCAGTCGCGATACCCGCAAGTGCGATATCACGATGGCTTGATGGCGTGCCGACCACCGTCGTGCCGGCGAGTGAGTCTATCACCGACGATGGGACCGCCGCCCTCATCAGTCGCGCTCGTCCAGTCGACGTCGCCGGCCAGGCTCTCACCGGATTGGTGGTTGCCAGCCTTCCGGTCGCGCCTCAGGGCAATATCGTTTGCATGAAATACTGCGAGGGTTCAAGCTCACCCACCCGATCCTATTCGTCCTATTCAGGCGGCTCGTCCTACGATCAAGGTAGCGCGGAACTCGGCCAGGCGATCGGGAAGCTCGGCGCGGTTTTAATTCTGAAGGGCATTCCTGCGCTCTTTCGGGGAATCGGCCGCCTATTTGAGAATAAGAGCCCGTCGCCCGCGAAGATCGCCGATAACCGTCAGCGCGTCGCGCATGCAGAAATGAAGGAGCCCAAGGAGCCCCAGCCCCCGCTGAAGCCGAAATGTGAGCTCAAGCAAGCCGCAATACCAACTCACGCCGGGGCTGAGCCATTTGACATCGTCGTCCAATTCGTCTGCGATGACGAAAAAATTGCGAAGGCGGGACAACCCGTTACTTTCACTTTTGAGTGGGGCGGAATGAAGCCGATGCAGACGGCCACCGTGACTACCGACGCGAGCGGCAACGCGAAGGTCACGGTACGGGTATCGAACGAGAACGTCGCCGTTCATCGCGTCCGCCTGACGGCGGACCGCAGTCTATCGGACCTGGACCGCTACGATCCGGAGAGAAAGACTCCGGAGGCCCCGATTGAGTCCGAGCCAGAGGAGATGGTGACGGCTCCTGCTTTAGCGGGAAGAGAGGTGGCGCCTGTCGGGATGGCCGACAGCAAAGCGGTCAATAAAACGGCGGAGGCCGCGGTCGTTGTGCCGAGCGCGGTGGTTAGTGCCGCGCAGGCGGGACGGGTAATCACGCTCGTTGGAGAAGGCGCCGTTTTGCGCGTGAGCGCGGTGATCGTCTTGGGGCCAGCGGAGACCGCGGCCATCGTATTGGTTACCGGCAAGCTTGTATTTGATATCGGATGGTCGATTGGCACGAGGGCGGAAGAGAAAATAGAAGAAATGCAACGAGCCCAGAAGGCCTACGATAAATCCATCGGTGAGCTTGCGAAGGCGTCGAATATGGATGATGATCTTGAAATACCTGGCGACTGCACTAAGATTCGTTGGAAAGAGTTGGATGTTCAGGTCGGCAGAAAATGTAAAAGCTTGCCCCGGTCATGTCTCGATGTCGCAAAAGCCGACTGCGTGGAACTTCGTGAACGACTTCTCCGAAATAATGAATGCGTCGCAGCGCGGCGGCAACTGATGAACGAGTGTTTTAGAGGAGGAGATCCGATTCACAAGCGCTTGCTCAACGGGGAGAATGAAGTGCTCAAACTCTGTGAGGAGCGCCTCAAGGATGAATGCCATGAATGAATTTCACTTTGAAAAATTCTCTGAATGGATACGTAATGGCCTGGAGGACGCTGGCCGTAAGCGCCAAAATCCGGGACGTCTTGATTTCATCTCCGATTTATTCCGAAATTTTGAAAGGAAGACCGCAAATTTCTCAGAGGATGAGGTCGCAGAGGGCCTGCGCGGGTTTGTTCACCCCGGGCGGGACGAAGGTGCCTTGCTGATCTACGACGGGAATATTCCATTGCAGAACCGGGCATCGGCTGTCAGAAATCTCGAGGGGGTGTTTGATTATCTGGGTCGCAAATGCCTCATCAACTTAAACTCCCGGCGTGGTAGCCCTTTATCGCCCCTAAACGAACTGTGCAGGGATTGGTGGGACATTTTTCCGGCGCACCCGCTTTCTGTCGATCCGGAAAGGCGTTGCCTCGATCACGAATTTCTAGCTGTATTCGAGAAAATGGCTTCAGCGCATTCCCCTGTGATACAGGAAGCGGCATTGCATGGGCTTGGCCATTGGCAACATGCCTACCCAGTGTTGATCGGGAAAACGATTGACGCGTACCTGGAACGCAATGTGAAGGCTGATCCGCTCCTCAGGAAATATGCCGTAGCCGCCAGGCAAGGGTTGGTTCATTGAGGCGGCCGCAGCGGAGAGCGGGCGGAAGTAGGTGGAAATGACATGATAAAACTCGTGGTGCAAATCGTGATATCAGATGACTCGGGGAAAGAATCAGTACCCGCTAGTTTGACGGTTGCCGAGTACTCTCCCGACATCCTGGAGAAACTTATTAACGACGTCCTTGCGAGCGCGCTCGTAAAATTGAAATTAAAAAATCTCAAATCCCTGAGACCGTTCCGGCCAGAAATATCGATTTCCATTTCCGGAATGTCGGATGAGGGAATTCGACCAGCAGTGCACCTTTCGGCGCTCACTTCGAATAGGCTGGCTGATGCAGGGACTACGTTCGACTTCGATCCCTATTGAATGCGTAGGATTGGGGCAGGTCGCACGTGCCGGGTGTTGACAGATTTCCCGGGCGACCCTACACTACGGATATGACGAAAATCCTGATCTTCGACCTCGATCCGCGCTTCGCCGCGACCGTTAAGGAGGCGGTGGATCTCCTCGGTTACGAGGGAGTGATATCACCCGACGCCTACAGCCTTCCCGCTTTCGCCGAGCAGCACAAGGCGGCCTTGTTCGTCCTCGACTACAAGATTCCCGGCGCCGACGGCTTCGAGCTGCTCACGCGTCTGCGCAAAGCTCCCGCGTTCGCGGCCACGCCGATCGTGTTCGCTAGTACCACGCCGAAGTTCGAGATCGAAATGGCGCTCATGGGCGCCGAGGGCATCGGTTTCGTCGACAAGCCGCTCGACGCGCGTAAGCTCAAGGACGCGATCGAGGGCTTGATCGGTAAGCCCGCGGGGGCGGCGCCCGCGGCGGAGATTCCGCCCTCTGGCGCGCCGCTGGGCGGAGCCGACGAGCCTGCGGGCTTCACCGGCGAGCCCGACCTCGACGGGGCGCGCTCCGACGTGATGGACTTGGACTAGTTCGCGGTCGCTTCGCCGAACTTGACGCGCGGCCAGCCGGCGCCGCGGGCCACCCCGGCGCAGCGTG
>JAYTIP010000238.1:0-1641 GCA_043731745.1 Elusimicrobiota bacterium
GGCGGCTTCCGCCGCGCCGCGGCGTCCGAGGAGCCAAACGGTCTTGACCCCGCTCGTGCGCAGGGCCTCGAGGGCGTAACCCGCGATGTCGGTCTTGGCGAGGTTTTCGGCGTCCTCGGCGAGCAGGCGCGTGACGTCCATCGCGACGTTGCCGACGCCGACGACGGCGACGGCTTTGACGGACAGGTCGAATTGGCGGTCGCGGTGGTCGGGGTGGCCGTTGTACCAGCCGACGAACTCCGTGGCGGAATGGGAACCCTGGAGGTCTTCTCCCGGGATGCCCATGTGGCGGTCGCTCTCGCAGCCGACGGCGTAGATGACGGCGTCGTGGCGCGAGGCGAGCTCCGCGGCGGTGAGGTCGCGGCCGAGCTTGATGGCGCCGAAGAATCGCAGGCGCGGATCCTGGGCGAGGCGCTCATAGACGGCCGCCACCGACTTGATCTTCTGATGGTCGGGGGCGACGCCGCCGCGAACGAGGCCGAAGGGCGTGGGCAGGCGGTCGAAGAGATCGACGCGAACGCTCAGTCCGGGGGCTTTGAGCAGGGCTTCGGCGGCGTAGAATCCGGAAGGTCCGGCTCCGACGATCGCGACGGACAGCGGGCGTTCAGGGGATCCGAGTTCGGCCATGGTCCGAGGCTACCAATTCCTCCCAAGGCCGTCTAGAGCGAGTCCTCGAGAGCGGCCCGGTCGAGCTTTTCGCGCAGGCTCGGCGAGTAGCTCAGGATGCGCTTGCTGCGCTTCAGGTCTTCGTCGAACATGTGCTTGGAAACGTACTCGGCGAGCGCCGCGTCGGCCATGACGAGGTTGAGCTCGTCGTTGTTGACCAGGCTGCGCGCGTCCAAGTTCGAGGAGCCCGCGGTAACGCCGAAGCCGTCGAGAACGGCGACCTTCTGGTGCGCCATGCGGCCCTGATACTCGTAGACCTCGACGCCGGCCGCGATGAGATCGGGATAAAAAGCGCGGGAGGCGCGCTGGACGATCGCCACGTCGTTCTCGGCGGGAAGGACCACTTGAACTTTGACGCCCTTGCGCGCGGCGGCGCACAAAACCGAGACCACATCGGAGTCCGCGAAGTAGGGATTGGCGACGCGAATTTCATGTTGCGCGGTGGCGAAGGCGCGCAGGTACGCGGCCTTGATGTTGCGGTCCGCGCCGCCCGCGTGGCTCACCACGCGGGTGTCGGTCCCGCCTGGGGTTTCGGCCTGGGGCGGGAAAAGATCTTCACCGGCGTCGAAGGTCCCGCCGGCCGCGCGCCATTGGCCGACGAATGCTTCTTGCAGCTGGGTGACCGCGGGTCCGATGACCATGGTTTGTTGATCGTGCCAGTCTTCCTGATAGCTCTTGCCCACGTTCATGCCGCCCGAGAAGCCGACCTCGCCGTCGATGACGAGGACCTTGCGGTGGTCGAGGTGGCCGTTGAAGAACGACGCCGGCGGAATGATGATCTTCACGCCGGCCGCCGTCATGCCGGTAAAGATCGCGGCGACTTTTTCGGCGGTTTGAGGGTCGGGCTTGGTGCCGTATTGATCGACCATCAGGCGAACCTTCACTCCCTTGGCGGCCTTTTCGCTCAGCATGTCGGCGACGGCCTGGCCGATCTCATCGGGCTGGAACTGGAACACCTCGAGATGGATGAAGCGG
>JAYTIP010000239.1:0-2366 GCA_043731745.1 Elusimicrobiota bacterium
GTTTACCCCGGCACGCATCTGAAGGTCGCGAGCCTCGTCGAGCAAAAGGGGCTCGGCGCGCTGACTTCCGGCTTCGAGAGCCGGATCAATCTGCCCGCGCCGGTCGCCGTGACCGGCAAGACCGGGGACGCGGTCCTGTTTCACTTTCAGTTGGTGCACGACCGCGGCCGTAACGATTCGCCCCGCATACGCCGCGCCTGTTATTTCCGCTTCTGGCACATCGACGCCTGGCGGGACCTCTCCGGCGGCTACCTGAAGAAGGCGATGAGCGACCCGTGGCTCGAATGGCCGGGCATGAAGGCGGCCGCGTGAAGCTCTCGCCCGCCCAGAAGAAGGCTTTCGCGCGCGACGGGTTCGTCGTCGTGCCGCGCGTCGTCCCGCGCGCGCGCGTCGACGCCGCCCTGCGCGAGATCAACAATCGTCTGGGATCGGGAGCCCACCCCGGCAAAGACGGCTACGCGGACTCCGTCGATTATCTGTCCGAGTATGTGAGCACGCCGGTCATCATGGACCTGATGAACGGCAGTCCGCTCCCGGCTCTCGCCGAGTCCCTCCTCGGCGTCAACCGCGTCGAGCGTTGCTCGCAAGCGCAGCTGGCGCTGCGTTTTCCGTCAAAGTCCGACGACGCTCCCGCCAAGGTCAGCGTCCACGTCGACGGGCTATACCCGGACACGGGTCCCGCCATCACCCGCTACACCTTCTGCGCCGGAGTCGTTCTCAGCGATGTGACGGCCGAAAACCGAGGAAACTTCCTCGCGTATCCCGGCACGCACCGGCTCATCGCGGAAAGGTTCCTCAAGAACGGCCTTGACGCCCTGCGCGGCGGCGTGGCCCGCGTCGTCGACCTGCCTGCCCCCGTGCAGGTTAAGGCCAAAGCCGGCGACGTCATCCTTTTCCACTTCCAAACCGCGCACGACAAGGCCCGCAACGACGGCGCGGAGATCCGCTACATGGCCTACTTCCGCTTCTGGCACGTCGACGCCTGGCGAGACAAGAGCCCGGCGTATCTCGAGCGCGCCCTGACGGACATCTGGCTCGAATGGCCGGGCATGAGAGGCGTCCATGGAACTTGACCGAAAGCAACTCGAACGACTGCGCGACGACGGATTCGTTGTGCTCCCCGGCGTCGTGCCCCCGGCGATGATCAAGGAGGCGCAGCGCGAAATCAACCACCGTCTCGGCCTCGGGCGGGCCCAGCGCATGGACGCTTACGCCGACGCCCGCGACTACTGGTCGGAAGACACCGACACGCCGGCGATCATGGACCTGCTGTTCAAGTCGCCGCTGTGGTCGGCGGCCCAGTCTCCGCTCGGCGGCGAGGGCATGCTCAAGCGGCCGGCCACCGGGCAGATCGCCCTGCGCTTCCCCGCGATCAACAACTCTCACGGCGGTCCCGCCTCGCACATCGACGGCTTCTATGCTCCCAACGCGCCGACGGCGATCAGCCGCTTCACGATGCTCGCGGGAGTCTTCCTCAGCGACCTGCCCGACAAGTACATGGGCAACCTAACGGTTTATCCCGGCACGCACCGCACCATCGCGGAGTACATCAAGGCCAACGGGACCGCGAATTTACGCAACGGCTTGGGACGGATCATCGACCTGCCCGAGGGCGTGCAGATCACCGGCAAGGCGGGCGACGCCGTGCTGTGCCATTACCAGCTCGCTCACGACAAGGAGCAGAATTTGTCGCACTTGATCCGTTACGCCGCGTACTGGCGGCTGTGGCACCGGGACGCCGAGTCCTGCCAGACGGAAGGCCTCACCGACATCTGGCGGGAATGGCCGGCGGTGACCGCGCTTGCTGACGGTAAAAATGCCTCGAAGAGCAAAAAAAATAAATAGCGCGGCGATGGCCGCGCGCCTCGCCGGCGTCGGGCACTTCAACGCGGGCCGCCACGAGCAGGCCGTCGCCGCCTTTCGCCGCGCGTTTGCGCTCGGCGACCGGGGAGCGGAGCTGCGCACCTTCCTCGCCCACGCCCTGAACTCCGCCGGGCGCCCTGATGAGGCCGTGGCGGAGTTCTCCTCGTTGCGCGGCGCGTTCCCCGGTTCTCCCGGGGCCCGTAAAGGCCTGGCGCCGATCGTGGACCCCGAACTGCTGCGGCGCACGGAGCGGGCGCTGCGGGCCGCGCTCAAGGCCGACCCGCGAGACGCGGGCGCTCGCAAAAGCCTCGTCGAGACCTTGCGGCTGCGCGCTCAGACCACGCTCGAAGCGGGCTTGCCCGGCGCCGCGGCCAAGCTCGCCCTGGCGGCGCTGGCGCTTGGGCCACGCACCGCCGCCGAGCGCGCGAACGCGCGCGAGGTCCTGCGGTCCTGCGCCCTCGCGCACCAGTTCGCCGGCCGCCTGGTTCCCGCCGAGCGGCTGT
>JAYTIP010000240.1:0-5727 GCA_043731745.1 Elusimicrobiota bacterium
CCCCTCGACTCCCAGCACGGCGAACACCTCTTCGTGAAGATGCGAATGGGCTATGCGCTGAGTCTCTTCGATCTCGACGCGCCCCCTCTCAAAGCCGCCTGAGCGGACGGCCGCATCAAGAACTTCGGCTCGATCTCGATGGACTTTCACGGCATGGGCGGCGTGCCCTACTCCGCCTACCTCGCCCCGCCCGTCGAGGTATTCAGCAAAACCGCGAAGCGGGTCGGCATGGGCAAGCTGAGCTGGGACGAGGAGACCTTGGCCACCGTGCGCTACCTCGAAGCGGCCGCGCTTGAAGGCGCCCACTATGTCCCCGGCGGCCTCGCCGTGTCGGACGCTCAAAAGGACGCCTCGGCCGCCGCGCGTTCCAAAGCCGCCGCCGCCGCGGGCCCCGCGAACCGGATCATCCCTCAGTTCTCGTTGATCGACGACGCGTACTCCTACCACGGCACCACGCTCGACGACTTGACGCGGATCGTCGACGCGGGCGGGAACATGGCGCCGGAGACCTCTCAATTCTCTCTGCGCGCGCGCGACTCCGTCGGCTACGCCTCCGAGCGCGCCCACCGCCTCGCCCGCAAGGACAATCCCGAGGTTCTTCTCCAGTTCCGGACCGACGCACTGTCGCCTTATGTGAGCGGTGAGCAGTTCCGCGCCGCGCTCGCCGTCACCGACCGAGGCATGCCGCCCATCCACGCGGCGTACACGGCGGCGGTCAAACCCGTCCCACTCTCCTTAATGACCGCGGAGTCCAAGCGCACCTTGCTCGCGTGGCTCGCCGCGCGCAACGACCCGCGCCTCGCCCGCTTCACGCAAGTGCTAGACTCTCGTCCGTGACCTCCTCCCCCCACAAAGCGGGCTTCGTCGCTCTCGCCGGCCGCCCCAATGTCGGCAAGTCGACCTTGATGAACGCGTTGCTCAAGTTCAAGCTGTCGATCGTCTCCCACAAGCCGCAGACCACGCGCCACAAGATTTTGGGCATCCTCGAGGGCGAGAACTTCCAGGCCTGCTTCCTCGACACCCCCGGGCTCATCGACGCCCCGTCCGATCATCTTCAGAAAAGCCTGCGCATCGAGTCCACCCGCGCCATCCGCGACGACGCCGATCTGGTCGTGTACATGGTCGACGCCGTCGAGTCCAACCCGGAGAAAATCGGCGACACCTTCGTGCGTCCCGGTACGCCCGTCATCCTCGTGATCAACAAGTGCGACCGCGATGTGGCCGAGACGCGCCTCGCGGCCATCGAAAAGGCTTACTCCGTGGTCCTCAATCCCGAGAAGGTGTTCCGCATCTCCGCGCTCAAGGGCCAAGGCGTCGAGGAGCTGAAGACCGAGATCCTCTCGCGCCTGCCCGAAAGCGAGGCCTTCTACGAGAAGGGCCAGATGTCAGACCGCTGGGAGCGCTTTTTCGCCACCGAGATCGTCCGCGAACAGGTCTTCGACCTGTACCACGACGAGATCCCGCACGCCGTCGCCGTGGTCGTGGAGACCTTCCGCGAGCACCAGGGCAACCAGCCCGACGATGTGTTCGCCACGCTGTATGTCGAACGCGACGGCCAGAAAGGCATCATCATCGGCAAAGGCGGCAAGGACCTCAACCGCCTGACCGAGCGCTCCCAGGCCATGCTCGAGGCCTTTCTCGGCCGCCAGGTGAACCTCGAGCTGTGGATCAAGGTGCGCAAGGACTGGCGCAAGGATCCCCGGTCGCTCAAAGAATTCGGCTACACGAGCTGAGCCGCCCTGGGCGCGCGGCCCGCGCGTTTGCTAGTATCCCGGCGCGATGACCCCGAAACCCAAAGCCAAAGCGAAACCCGCGCCCGCCCCCGCTCCCGCGCCTAAGCCGCGCGCCGAGAAGCCCCGCCCCGTCGGCAAAACCGCCGACGAGATGGGCAAACAGCAGCGCGAGATCTCGGTCTCCGAGTTTTTCACCAAAAACCGCCACCTGCTCGGCTTCGACAACCCGCGCAAGGCCCTGCTCACCTGCGTGAAGGAAGCCGTCGACAACGCGCTCGACGCCTCGGAAGAAGCCGGCATCCTGCCCGAGATCGTCGTCAAGCTCGTCGCGGTCACCTCCGACGGCAAGCCCGCGCCGGTCGTCTCGCAGGCCACTCGCTTCCAGGTCACGATCATCGACTACGGCCCCGGCATCGTCCGCGACCAGATCCCCAAGATTTTCGCCAAGCTGCTCTACGGCTCGAAGTTCCACCGCCTGCGCATGAGCCGCGGCCAGCAAGGCATCGGCATTTCTGCTGCCGGGATGTACGGTCAATTAACAACGGGCAAGCCCGTCAAGATCATCTCGCGCACCGGCGAGAAACAGCCCGCGCATTACTTCGAGGTGCAGATCGACTCGAAGAAGAACGAGCCCATCATCCTCGAGAAGAAGCAGATCGAGTGGGAAGCCCATCGCGGCACCCAGGTGACCATCGAGCTCGAGGGCAAATATGTAAAAGGGCGCGCCAGCGTCGACGAGTACATGGAGCTCTCCTCCATCTCCAATCCGCACGCCCAGTTCACCTACCACGCCCCCGACGGCGAGACCAAGGTGTACCCGCGCACGATCCAGCACAACCCCGATCCGCCCAAGGAGATCAAGCCTCATCCGTACGGCATCGAGCTCGGGATGCTCCTCAAGATGCTCCAGGACACCAAGAGCCACTGGTTGGCCGGTTTCTTATCAGCCGATTTCTCTCGTGTGTCCACGGAAACCGCCGAGCAGATGTGCAAGGAAGCGGGAGTTTCCCCGAAGAAACGCCCTCGAGACGTCGTCGGTCAAGAGGCCGAGAAGCTGTTCCAGGTCATCCAGGCCACGAAGCTGATGGCGCCGCCCACGAACTGCCTCTCGCCGATCGGCGAGAAGGCCATTCTCGCGGGCCTGTTCAAGCAGATCAAAGGTGACTTCTACACGGCCGTCTCCCGTCCGCCGGCGGTGTATCGCGGTAATCCGTTCATCATCGAGGCCGGCCTCGCCTGGGGGCGCGGTCCCGAGCAGGCCGCGCTCGACGCGGCGAACGCCATTAAAGCGCCGCTCGCCGAAGGCGAGTCGCACGAAGGCGACGACAACGAGCTGGCGCGCGTGATGCGTTTCGCCAACCGCGTTCCCCTCCTTTATCAGCAGTCCGCCTGCTCGACCTTCAAGGCCGTGCTCGACACGACCTGGAAGAACTACGGCATCGCGCAGTCGCGCGGAGCGCCTCCCGCGGGCCCGATGGTGGTGTTCGTGCACATGGCCTCCGTCTGGGTGCCTTTCACGAGCGAGTCCAAGGAAGCCCTCGCCGACTACGACGAGATCCGCAAGGAAATCACGCTCGCGCTGCGCGAGGCAGGACGGCGGCTGGGCGTGTTCATCAAGCGCCGGGCCCGAGCCCACGCAGAGAGCAAGCGCCGAGACATCTTCGAGCTGTACATCGAGGAAGTGGTGGGCGCGTGCTCGCGTCTTAAGGGCGGCAAGCTCGCGGAAGCCAAGCTTAAAACCCAGCTGACCGAGATCGCCAAGAAGATCACGGGCGGTCAAAAGACCGACGAGATGCTCGACAAGAACGCAGGCCCGCACGGCCTGCCGCACTCGATCATCGTGACGGCCGAAGGCATCGAAGGCGAGGTTCCCGTCGAAGGGCCCGTCGCGGTGACCGAAGCCGCCCCCGCCGCCGTGGAGGCCGCGCCCGAGCCGAAGAAAAAGGCCAAGGCCAAGCCTAAGGCGAAGCCGGCGAAGAAGAAAAAGAGATAACCATGGCCAAAAGACACCCTGAGGTTGAGAAGAAGCTGATCGGGTTGGCCGATCTCGTCATCGACGCCGCGGCGCGCCGCAAGGACCCCGCGATCTCGATCCCCGTGCGCTCGCTGTCGAACGTCAAGTTCAACGAGAAGAAGGGCTACATCGAGATGGGCAAGAACAAGCAGCTGCGCACCTTCTTCAACGTGGGCATGGCCAAGAAGTTCATGCAGACGATGCTCGTGGCCGACGCCCTCAACGAGCTGCAGAAGGCCGACCTGACGACGAGCCTGCGCGAGATCTACTACCGCACGAAGCACACGATGGGCGATTCCCACGAGAACACCTTCGACGACCAGGCGGAGTCCGACCCGGTGATCGAGGACCTCGAGGTCGGACTCGCGGCCTTGCGCGAGGAGTTTCATGTCCGCGCCGAGAACGCCGGCACGATCATCGGCCCCGTGGTGTTCGAGGACGACGGCGACAAGGTGGACTGCGCCAAGCTCGGCAAGGGCGGCTACTCCGTGCCCTCGATCGTCGAGGAAGAATACCTCAAAATCAAGAAGTGCACGGCCGATTTCGTTCTCCTCATCGAGAAAGGAACGCAGTGGAACCGCCTCGCCGAGGACAAGTTCTGGAAGAAGTACAACTGCATCCTCCTCACCGGTAACGGCCAGCCCCCGCGCGGCGTGCGCCGCTTGGCGCGCCGTCTCAATGAAGAGAAGAAGCTGCCCGTCTACGTGCTCGTCGACAACGACCCCTGGGGGTACTACATCTACTCGGTCGTCAAGCAGGGCTCGATCAACCTCGCCTTCGAAAGCCAGCGCATGGCCATCCCGGACGCGAAGTTCGTCGGCCTGTCGAGCGCCGATCCGGAGTCTTACGACCTGCCGCGCAACGTCGGCATCAAGCTCAACGACAAGGACATCAGCCGCGCCAAAGAGCTGATGGCCTACCCCTGGTTCCAGAAGAAGGAGTGGCAGGTCGAGATCAAGCGCATGCTGACCTCCGGCCTGAAGTACGAACTCGACGCGCTCGCCAACAAGGACTTCCAGTACCTGACCAAGACCTATCTGCCCAAGAAGCTCAAAGAAAGGGACTGGCTGGACTGATCGTCGCCGCACACCGGGGGGAGGAGCCGACATGGCCTTGCGCTGGGTTCTAATCGTCATCGCCGATTCCAACGCTATGACCGACGCCGAGGAAGTCGTCAGAGGCCTCGGCTTACACGCCGCGATCGCCCCGAACCTCGCGCAGGCCGCCACCCAGGCCCGCAGCCTGAGGCCGGTACTCCTCATTTCCGATCAAAAGCCGGACGCAGCGTCCGCGCCGCCCTGTCCGGTTCTGATCGTCGGCGCGACGATCGATCGAGTGCAGCTCAAAGCGCAGATACTCGCCCTAGTCCCCGAGGGATCGCCTCCTCCGTCGCCTGCGCCCCCTCCTGCGACCGCGACGCCCGTAAACGCGCCCGAACCCGTGCCGACTCCGGCCGCGCCGCCGCCCCCTCCTCCCAAGCAATGGATGGTCATCACAAGCGCAGACCCCGGGGTCGCGGCGATCGTCGACCTGGCGCTTCTCGGCCTGGGCCTGGACACGGCGTCCGCTGCGGACGCGGGCCAGACCGCCGCCAAAGCCTCGGAGCTCAAGCCTCAGCTGATCCTATGCGATCTCGATCTGCCAGGGCTCGAAGACGCAGCGGCGGCGCTCGCCAATCTGCGCCGCAATCCCGGCACGAGCGCGGTGCCGCTGTTGCTGATCGCGTCCAAGGATGCCGACGAAACGCTGAGCAAGGCTGTCGCGGGCGACAAGACCGTCCGGTTTCTTAAGAAGCCCTTGGACGCCGAGACGCTCCGGCTCGAGTTGTCCCGCCTGCTCGGCGGCGAGGAGACTCCGCCTCCGGCCGCTCCGGAGCCCGCCGAGCCCGCCCCGGCGGCGCCGCCGGCCGCGCCCGTCTCGCGCGGGGCGGCGCTCGTCCTCGAAGCCGATCCCGCCGCCGGTGTGCGCGACCATTAACTC
>JAYTIP010000241.1:0-7289 GCA_043731745.1 Elusimicrobiota bacterium
CGGCGCCGCGTCGATCCCGGCGCTCGGGCCTCGGCCGCTCGCTCTCGACTTATCCGGTTCCGGCCTGATCGTGCGCGTCCGCTCGCTGCTCAATGGGGCGCTTCCGGCCGCGTCCGCGCCCGAGCTTCCCGCTCATTCTCTCGCCGCCGCCTCCGCTTCGACCGCGATGCTCGAGCGAGGCGCGATGCTCGAGGCGTTCTCCGTCGCCGGAGCTTACGCGGGCGCCGAACCCGGAGCGTCTCGCGAGCTCTCGCCCGCGGTTTTCACCGCTCCCGTTCCCGCGCGTTCCGTGCCGCTCCCGTCGCGGACTGAGTCCGTTCCCGCGTCCCCCTGGTGGGCGCTCCTGCTCCTGCCCGCGCTCGGTCTCGCGGCCCGTCGTTACCTTTAAGAAACGAAAGGTTAACGAGTATTGACAGGGTCCGGGCCGGGACCTATCCTAATAGAGTAAACATGGGCTGGCTGCGTTCTGGATTGTTTCGTCGCGTCGCGACGGTGATGGGGGCTCTCGCCCTCATCCCCGTTTCTTTCTTGTCGTGGAAAATACTGCAGACCAACCGCGCCGCCGTGCAGGGCGCGGTGCTCGAGCTTCATGTCAAGCTCGCCGAGAAGACCGCCGAGCAGGTCGAAGGCTGGGTCGACTCGGTCGATCAGCGCGTGAAGATCGTCATCGTCGGTCTGCGCGCGCGCATGGACTGGGAGGACAAGAAAGAGCTCGCCCGCTCGCTGGTGGAAGCCGGCTCCGGCGTGGCGTCGGTGACCATGCTCCGCGAGAACGGCGGCGCGATCCTCGAAGCGTTCAGCCCCGAACTCACGGGCACGCCCAACGCGCTCGACGCGACGCAGGCCCGCGCCTCCTTGCGCCGCGCGGTGAAGGTCGGCGGCGGCGCCGAGGTGCTGCGCGGCCCGGCGGGCCCGATGCTCGTGCTCTACCGGCCGATCCAAGGGGGCGTCTACGCTCGGGTCGTCGTGCCCTTGCGCGAGTTGGCCGACCGCATCGCCGCCGAACGCGTCGGCGGTACGGGCTGGGCCGTTCTCGTCGATAAAGAGGGCCGCGCGCTGTCCGCGACGGAATCGCCCAAGGGCCTCAATCTCGACTCGCTTCCAACTTGGCAAATCACGAAGGCCGCGCTCGGCTCCGGAGGAAGCGTGGGCTCAAGCGAATTCCTGGGCCCGGACGGCGTCGCGCGCGTCGGCGCTTACGCGCCCGTGCCCGTGCTCGGCGGCGCCGTGCTCGTGATTCAGAACCGCGAAGAGGCCTACCTCGCCGCGACCGAAGCGCGCCGCACGGCGGGCATCGCCGTGTTCGTCACCTTGATCGTCTCGGTCCTGGCCGCCTTCCTGCTCGCACGCGCGCTGACCGCGCCCCTGCTCGCGCTCACGCGCGCGGCGGAGACGGTGGCCCGCGGCGACTTCTTGACCAGCGTCGACCTCGACACCGGCGACGAGCTGCAGACTTTGGCGGAGACCTTCAACACGATGACCGCGCGCCTGCGTTCCTATTCCGTCCTGCAGGTCGACCGGCTCATCGCCGAGCAGCGCAAGACGGAGGCGATCATGTTCTCGATCGCGGAAGGCATCGTCATGGCCGACCGCGAGGGTCGCGTCCAGCTCGTCAACCGCCAGGCGCGAGCGATGTTCGGCCTCACCGCCGACTCCGACATCGACGGACGCCCCCTCGACGAGGTCCTGCCCGCGGGCCTTTTGCGCGAGGCGCTCGTCGCGGTGTCGAAGGAGCCGGGCAAGGGCTTCAAAGAGGCCGATCTTTCGACCGCACAGAAGCGGAGCATACTTCGCGTCACCGCGAGCGCGGTCGTCTCGCCCGGACGCAGCGGAGAGCTCGGCGTCGTCTACGCCCTGCGCGACGTGACCCTCGAGCGCGAACTCGAGGAGATGAAGGACGACTTCCTGCACTACATCACGCACGACCTGCGCAATCCGCTCGGCTCCGCCATGGGCTTTCTCGACGTGCTGATGAAGGGGACCGCCGGCGTGCTCAACTCCGATCAGCAGTCGATCGTCGGCTCGGTGCGCCGTTCGACGAGCCGTCTGATGGCGATGATCAACAACATCCTCGATATCGCCAAGATGGAGTCCGGCCGCGCCCGCCTGCAGCTCAAGACCGTGTCTCTCGCGGGCGTCGCGGGCCGCGCGATCGACATCCTCGAGCAGCTGGCCAAGGCCAAGAAAATTTCCGTTCACCTGGTCGCCGTCGAGGAGTTCTCCGTCGAGGGCGACTCCGACATGCTCGAGCGAGTCTTCACCAACCTTCTCGGCAACGCGATCAAGTTCACCAACGAGAACGGCACGATCACCGTGTCCATCGTCGACGCGGGCCACGAGCTCAAGTGCTGCGTGGAGGACGACGGCGACGGCATCCCGCCCGAGCACCTCAAGCGCGTGTTCGAGAAGTTCGAGCAGGTGCCCGGCCAGCGCAAAGGCGGTACGGGGCTGGGCCTGACGATCACGCGCTACTTCGTCGAGGCGCACTTCGGCCGCATTTGGGTCGAGTCGGAGCCGGGGCACGGCGCGCGCTTCTACTTCACGATCAAGAAGGGCCTGGCGCTCGCCCCCGACGGTACCGTCAAGCTGGCGGAGACCGTCCCTTGAAAGCCTTAGCGGCGGCCCTCATGCTCATGGGCGCCGCCGCGGTCTCTCCGTCGCTCGCCGAGGAAACCTTACAGGCCGTGGTCGTAAAACCCGGCGACACCCTCTGGGCGATCTCGCACAAATACCTGAAGGACCCCGCCCGCTGGGACGAAATCCTCAAGCACAACAAGCTCTCGAGCAAGGACCCCACCGTCGCGCTCCCCGGGATGACGCTTTTCGTGCCCGTGAGCCTCATCAAGGCCAATCTGCGCGCCGCCCACCTCGTCTATGCGGTCAACCGCGTGCTCTACCGGCGCAAGGAGACGCCCAACTGGAAGGACGGCAAAGCCGCGATGGAGCTCTTTCAGGGGGACTCGGTGCGCACGCTCGAGGAGTCGAAGGCGCGCGTGAAGCTGCTCGACAAGGAGCTGTTCAGTCTCGAGCCGAACTCGATGGCGGTCATCAAGCCGCAGGACAAGGACGGCGACATCGAGCTGAAGTCAGGCTCCGTGTTTGCCGGCAAGGCGCGCGTCGTCACCGCGACCGCCCTCGTCACGCCGCGCACGGTCGACACGCGCTACGCGGCCAGCGTCGAGGCCGACCTGACGACGCGCGTCGAGGTTTATAAAGGCGTGGCCGCCGTCGACGCTCAGGGCAGCAGCGTCGAAGTACCCGCCGGCATGAGCACGCGCGTCCAGCCCGGGTTGGCGCCCGAGGTTCCTCGCGCCATCGCCAACCTGCCCGAGATCGAGAGCCGCGCCTTCGAGTTCGCCTCCGCCGTGAAGGTCGGCGGCCTGGCCGCGCCCGATCCCCGCGGCCCCGCCGCACCGCCGCCCGCGCCGGAGGCCGACGCCGACAGCTTGCGCGGCGACGTGACCTCCTTGCGCGTCGGTCTGCCCATCATGGGTTATCGCGTTCAGGCCGCAACCGACAAGGAATTCAAGGCCATCGTCTTCGACAAGAAGTACGAGTCGGAGGATCGCCTGAGCCCCAACGAGGAGGGGCTCAAACCCGGCGCTTACTGGTGGCGCATCGCCATCATCGACCTTCTCGGCACCGAGGGCCGTTACGCGGAGCCGCGCTATTACAGCGTCGGCCTTAAGAGGCCGACCACCGGGGCCGCCATCGACCTCCGTAAGGCCCTGAGCATTTCCTCTCCGGTCGAGAACGCGACGCTCGACACCGACAATGTCCGCGTCATCGGCGTCGTGCGCGACGACCGGCTGCGCATCGAGGTCAACGGCAAGTCGATGCGCCTCGACGCCGACGGTAATTTCTCCGCGCTGGTGCCGCTTAAAGACGGGATGAACGAGATCATCGTCACCGTCATGGACGGCCAGGGCAACTCCACCCAGATCTCGCGCCGGGTCACTAGACGTTAAAAGGCTAGGGTTCCAGACGGGCGGCGGGAACGCGGGCGTTGGCGCGGGAAAGAATGGGCTTCTGGGCGTCGGCAGGCGCCAAGGTCCCGAGCAGGATCGTGCCGTCGGGGCCGACGAGCGACGCCGCGGGATGACGGTTGGGGCGCGCGGGATCCTCGGCTAAGGCGACGACGCTCCAGCCCCAGCGCGCGGGATTGCCGCGCAAAACGGCGCGCGGGATAACGACGGTCGCCTCGCCGCGGTCGGAGGCCCAATCCGTCTTGTACACGCCGGTTTCCTCGGGCTCGCCGCCGCCGCGGACGCGGTAAAGCCGCGCCTCGGAGCCGACGATCGACAGCGCCAATTCCCAAGCGTCGCGCGCCATGACCACGGCTCCTCGGCCTTCCAGCATGGGCACCCGTCCCGCGCCGAGAACGTGATTGAAGTCGATGTAGATTTCGTAGACGGGCCTGGGCGGGCCCGCGAAGGCACGCCCCACTTTGACGATGAGCTTCACGGACTCGTCGTTCCATTCGGCGCGCAAGGCACGCAGGCGCCACGGATCGGCGGCCTGGCCGCCGTCGACGATCGCGGCCCCGCTCGACGCTCCGACCGCGGCCGGCGCGAGGGCCAGCACCGAGGACGGCGAGCGGAACTCGAGCCAGCCGGGGCCCGAGAGCGCCTTGACGCCGGTGGGCCGTTCCTCCGTCGAGGCGATCGCCGCGTTCGTCGAGGCGGCGCCGTAGAGCGACTCCGGGGCGGGCAACTTCAGGCGCTTGTACACGCCCTGCAGGGCCGTGCGCAACTCCGCCGGAAGCTCTTCGGAGTCGGTCGGCCGGTAGAAGCGCGCGGCCTGGGCGCGTCGCAGCATCTCGACCGCCCCATCGAGCGTCTTGAGATCGGCGGAGCCCGAGTTCTGGTAGCGGTCGAGAGCCTTCGCCGCGGCCCCGTACGCCTCCCAGGAGGCCTTGGGCCCGGGTTCGGAGGGAACCTGCGCGGCCGTCTCATTCCAGGCGGGCCAGGCGGCGACCGCGGCCGCGTCGGCGGGGGCGTCCTTCTTGGCGCGCGCCAACTCGCCGGCAAGCGACCAGCCTGAGGTGGGACGCGTGTACGAAGGATAATCCGTCACGAAGGTGGAGGTGGCCACCGCGGTCTCATCGACGATTTGCGCCGCGGCCGAAGGCACGAGCACGGATTTGCCCGTAGCGGCCCAAGGAGCGTCGGCGGGAGCATAGGGGCCGGCCAGAATCCAGTCCGCGCCGCCTCCGCCGAGGGCCGCGGCCATGGACGCGTCAAGAGCGCCCGCGCCCGGCAAAAAACCGGTCGGGGCCGCGCCCAGGCGCTTCTCCAGGCGCTCTCGCGCCTCGACGGCTCGCTCGACCGCGTCCTGCGGGCGGGGCGCGGCGGGATGCGCGGCGATCAAGGTCAGCACGGGATCGCCGTTGACTCGCGCCGCGATCTCGACGCGGCCCTTCTCGACCCACGGCCGCAGGGCGGCCTTGACCAGCGGGCTCGCCATCGCGGGCGAGATGCCCACGGTGAGCTTAAGTTCCGGGCGCGAACGCAGCAGCGCGTCGACCTCGCTCCAGCGCCGGAAGTTTTCCGGGGGCAGCCAGATCAGGGCTCCGTTTTGGCTTTCGGCCCGGGCGGGGGAAACGAGCGACAGGAGCAGGATAGCGAGTCGGATCATTTGACGGTCCTCACGGAGACGCGGCGCCCTTGGGGCCCGTCGGCGGTGTCGGCGCGTTCGTCCACCTTGGGTTCGCCGTCGACGAGAAAAAGATACTTGTGTCGGCCTTCGAGCACGGGCAAGGACAAGCTCCAGACCCCGTCGCCGCCCCGGTTCATTTTGAGCAGCCCCGGCTTCCAGGCGTTGAAATCCCCGACGAGGTCGACGGATTTCGCCTTCGGGGCCTTATGGCGAAACTCGACGGCCACGAGAGTCGCGTCGACCTTGCTCGAGCCGCGCGGGGTGTAGCTGGTTCCCGTGGCTTTGAGCGGCGCCGGCTCCCAGCCCGACAGGAAATGACGGTAGTCGCTGAGCGCCGAAATCCATTCGATCGAGGGCACGCTGATGAGGGCTAGGACCGCCGCGACCGTCCCCCAAAACGCCCACTTGTTGCGCCAGTTCATGCGGGCCGATTCTATCATTTGACGCGTCCGCCTATTTAGGTAGAATCCGGGCATGGACACCAAATCTGTCGCGAAGACCGTTCCCGTCGAGCGCGCCGAGGCGCACGAGGCCAATCCCTGGCAGCAGGCCATGGAGCAACTCGACCGCGCCGGCAAGGCGATGAAGCTCGAGCCTTTCGCCCTCGAGCGCCTGCGCCACTGCAAGCGCATTTTGACCGTGTCCGTTCCGGTCAAGATGGACGACGGGTCCGTGAAAGTCTTCGAAGGCTACCGCATCCAGCACAACATGGACCGCGGGCCGGCGAAGGGCGGCATCCGCTACCACCCGTCGGTGTCCCTCGACGAAGTCAAAGCGCTTGCCTTCTGGATGACGATGAAGTGCGCGGTCGTGAACCTTCCCTACGGCGGCGCCAAAGGCGGCATCATCTGCGACCCCAAGAAGATGTCCCGCGGCGAGATCGAGCGCATGACCCGGCGCTACACGGCCGAAATCTCGATCATCATCGGACCGGATAAAGATATTCCCGCCCCCGATGTGAACACCAACGCTGAGGTCATGGCGTGGATCATGGACACCTATTCGATGACGATCGGCTACTCCTGCCCGGGCGTCGTCACGGGCAAGCCGATCGAGATCGGCGGCTCGCTGGGCCGCAACGAGGCGACGGGCCGCGGCGTGTTCTACGTCACGCGCGAGCTCGCGAGCCGCGAGGGCTTCGACCTGCGTAAGGCGACCGTCGTCGTCCAGGGCTTCGGCAACGTCGGAAGCAACGCCGCGAACATCTTCGTCGAACACGGCACGAAGGTCGTCGGCATCTCCGATGTCGGCGGCGGGCTGTACGACCCCAAGGGCCTCGATCTGCACGACATCATGGAGTACCGCAAGAAGAACGATTCGATCGCGGGCTACCCGAAGGCCGAGAAGGTCGACGTCGACAAGGTCATCGAGCTGCCCTGCGACATCCTGATCCCGGCCGCGATGGAAGGCACGATCACCAAGGCCAACGCCGGCAAGATCAAGGCCAAGTACGTCATCGAGGGCGCCAACGGCCCGACGACGAACGACGCCGACAAGATCCTCTTCGAGAAGGGCATCAAGGTCGTGCCCGACATTCTCGCCAACGCCGGCGGCGTGACCGTCTCCTACTTCGAGTGGGTGCAGGACATGCAGGCTTACTTCTGGAGCGAGAAGGACATCAACGCCCGCCT
>JAYTIP010000242.1:0-2919 GCA_043731745.1 Elusimicrobiota bacterium
TCACGCGCATCGGCGCGAACTTGTGCGCGATCCAGTCATACAAGAAGTCGGGGATCGCGGGCAGCAGATACTTGCTCGCGTAGGAGAGCTGCCACGGAAAGTGGACGACGCGCTGCTTGGCGTCGATGCCGGAGAGCATTGCCGCGACGCCGTCCTTGGTTTCCATCAGAAACGGCATGCTGCCAAGCTCGTTACGGTCGGTCATCTCCGAGCGCACGAACCCGGGGCAGACGGTGACGATATCGACGCCGGTGCCGCGCAGGTCGACGCGCGCGGACTCGAGCAAGGTGATGAGTGCGGCCTTGCTCGCGGAGTAGGGGCCCGACTTGGGCAGGCCGCGAAAGCCCGCGAGAGACGCGACGCCCGCGATCACGCCGAGCTTCTGCGAGAGCATGCCCGGGATCAGCTCCTCCATCCAGTAGCAGACGCCGAAAACGTTCGCGTCGAAGGTCCACTTGACGGACTCGGCTTTGAATTCTTTCGCGTCCATCATGTCGCCGACGCCGGCGTTGAGGACCGCGTAGTCGACGCCGCCCCAGGCTTTTTTAATTTGAGCGTAGTGCGCCTTCACTTCGTCCTGGACGGTGACGGAGCCGAGCAACACGAGAGGCTCGCCCCCCGCTTCCTTCACCAGGCGCGCGGTTTCCTCGAGCTGCTCCTGACGGCGTCCGCTGACGGCCACGCGCCAGCCGCGGCGGGCGAGCTGGACCGCGGTCTCGCGGCCGAGGCCGGAGGTGGCGCCGGTGACGAGCGCGCGGGTCACGCGACGGCCGGCACGGGCTTGATCAAGGCGAGCAGGTCCCGGGCTCGGATCTGCAGGTCGAGCGCTTCCACTTCCGCCGGGACGACCTTAAGACGGCGGTCGAGGCAGGCGATCATGAGCTCGATCTTTCGGACCGAGCGCGGGTGGCGGCGGGCCTGGGTGATGTAGGCGGCGTACTCCGACGGCGAGGCCTCCTTGAGCATGTAACGCCAGTTCGTCGCGTCGGAGAAGGTGAGAGAGTCCTCGGCGACGACCGCGTCGAGCTCGGCGCGGTGGGTGTCGGGATCGAGGAAGGTTCCGAAGAGGCGGTCCATGAGCGGATGGACGATGGTGAAGTTGTTCGCCTGATCCCAATGGTGGAGCAGGTGGATGTCGGCCAAGCGCTTGAAGTAGGCGCGGTCCTTCCACGGATGGTTGACGAGATGGAAGCGCGAGTGCGTTTCATCCACGATGAATTTCGCGTAGGCCGCGATGCCCGCGACGAAGGCGAAGGCGTTGAGGCTCAGACCGTTGGTCCATAGCGCGAGGCCGGCGACGATCATGCCGGGAACGGTCCACGAGGTGGCGAGCCCGGTCTCCGAGGCGACATAGCCCGTGTCGCGCTTGTAGTGCGGGCCCATCGGATAGATCACCATGTGGTGCAGCCAGTGAAACATCTGGTTGCGGCGCACGGTCGCGGACTTGCGCGTGAGCCAGCCGACGTGTTGAAAAAAACGGTGATACGCGTAGCCGAAGGCCTCGACGAGCAGGACGCCGCGCGCGAACATCACGAAGGGCTTCATCCAAGCCGGCAGGAGGCGGGCGCTGAAGGGCTCGGCCCAGGCCAACGCGATCAAGGCGATGATTCCGGCGGCGGTCCAAAGTTCCAAGAGACGCTTTTTGAGGGAGGCGTCCGGCCGGCGGAGCAACGCGGTCCAAAGACGGGCGTCGAGAGAGTTGGTCATGGTTTGGAGCCTATCAAATCGGCGGCCGCGGCTTCGATAGCGGCGTCGTTAACTCTGAGTAGAGCCTCGCGTCCGTCGACGCGCACGAGCCGGTCGAGCCCGCGCTTCTCCCCGACGGTAAAGCCCCGGCCGTCGGGCGTGCGGAGCTTGAGCCAGGGGCGATCGAAGCCGGAGAGGCCTTCGAGGTTTCCGTCGCCCCAGCGCGCCGCGCGCAGGGCGCACAGCCGGCGCGCGGCGACGGCGGAAAGGGACCGCTTGACGCCACGAGCGATGAGCTCAGCGCCTTCCGGGCAGCCGCGAGGCAGGAGGCGCGGCTCGCGCCACGCCGTCGCCGGCCGCGTCAGCAATTCGGGGTCGAGGCCTGCGGCGAGGCGAACGGGCTCGCCCTCGCGACGGCGAAAGTAGGCCGAGCGCCCGAAGACGCGGCGTCCGAATTCGCCGTCGAAGAGGACGCGGCCCGAGTCGTCGAGCACGCGCACGCGCAGGGAGTCGGCGGGACCGAGGCCCGAGGCGACGGCGTCCTGCGAGGCGCCGAGCGACGGGCCGAACTCCAGCGCGCGCAGCCCCGAGAGCAGGAGCTCGACGGACTCGGCGTCGGCGAGGTCCTCCTGGCGCGCGACGAGCCAGGGGCCGTTGGCTTCGCGCGTCAAGATCAGGTCCTCGCGGGGACGCCGGACCTCCACGCGGGCGGCTTCCCGATCCGGTCGCAGCGCGGCGGGCGCCGGATGGCGCCAGGCTTCGAGACCCACCGCGGCGAGCGTCGCGAAGGCGGCGAAAACGGCCAATAGCAGGTGCTGTGGCTTCATGTTGATCAGGCTGGCGAAGGGAGGTTTCGCGGGGTATGATAGTATAAGGTTGGGCCTTTGGGCCCAGGCGCGACCGACGGTTTAAGCCCATAATCGCTATAATATAGGTAGGAGACTCCCGAACATGCGCCACGCCCTGCTTGCGCCCTGCGCCGTTTTCCTCTCGGTTTGCGCCTCCGCCCAGCCGGTGGAGACGAAGGCCACGACCGGGAACACCAACAGCTCGCCCGTGCCGGTGACGGGTTCGCAGATCGGGTCTCCCGCGGCCAACCTCGGCGGCGCGAGCCTGACGCCGAGCCTCGGCTTGACGCCGACGATGGGCGGCGCGACGATGACTCCGACCCCCACACCCACGGGCGTCACGCCGATCAACGCGACCGCCTCTCCCGTTACGGCCGAACCTTTG
>JAYTIP010000243.1:0-9261 GCA_043731745.1 Elusimicrobiota bacterium
AGCTGTCCGAGCTTGATGAAGGTAGGCCCCAGCCGCTCGAGGTCCGCTGCGAGCGCCTGCGCCTCGGCGGCGCGTTCGGGCGTGGCGTCGAGCTCCTCCGGGCCGGCGAGCCTCTCGGAGCCGGCGCGCGCGTATTTGCGGAGAAGGAGCGCGATGTCCTTGTAACGCCCGATGTGGCGTATTTTAAGAGTCGTTCCGAGCACGCGTCAGCCCGCCCGGCTTCGCGCGTGCGCGCCCGCACGAGCGGCGGGCTTAACGGGTCTGCGGATCTTTCGGTGGTGGCGCACCGGGCGCGGCGCCGGTGCCGCGGTCAGCGTGTCCATCATGTCGCGGCCCTGTTCGACCGCGGCTTCGATCGGACGCGCCAGTCCGGAGGCCCTTTCGCGCAACCCGCCGACGATGTCCGCGCCTTCGTTGAGCCGCTTCTCGCACCACGCGTCGAACCGCGCCCGCGTCAATTCGCCGGAGCGAAGCGCCGTGGCGATCTCAAGGCTTTCATCCGCGGCCGTCCGCATGGCGTCGAACAAACCTTCCGATTTGTGTTTGCGTGTCATAGATCCTCCGCCCGCTCAGTCAGTTTAGACCCGCAATGAGGTAATTCCCATGGAGGGCGCGTAACGGTATCTTCAGCGAGGCGTTGCCGCGTCGGGCGCCAAGTGTTCTAAACTTCATGCATGTCCACCTCCGGAGACCGCCTCGAACCGCAGCTGCGCGAAACGGCGCTCATCATCCTGCGCCGTCATCATATCGGCGAGGACGATCTTCAGCTTGAGAAGAACGAGCCTCACGAGCCGCCGTCGTGCCTGATCCGCGGCCATCGCGTGCGCGTCGAACTCGACGACGGCTCGGTCGCGTTTCGCGTCATGTCCGGGCGGTGGAGCGGGCGGCGCGTCGATTACCCGACCGCCGGCGCGTTCGTCGCCGCGTTCGAGGAAGCCCTCGACGGCGCCCTCACGGGCTGAGGCTCAGAGATAGGGCGCGAAGAGGCGCTCGAGCTTCTTGAGCGAACGGTCCAGCATCCCCGGCGTCGGCATCAGGAAGCAGTCGAGGTTGACGAGCGCGTTGAGGTTGGCGTCCTGCATGGGCACGGAGCGCACGCGGTCGACGAAATCCCGGTTGACCTGGCCGATCTCGGCTTCGATCTGTCCGAGGCCGGTCAAATCCCAGTCCGCCGGCAGCCCTTTGCGCGCGCGGAAGAACTGGGCGAATAGGTACATCGAGGTCGCGCGGTAGCGCGTCTCCTCCATCTCCGCGAACGGCAGATGCGTCATGGTCATCGGCCGCAGCTTGTCGAGGATGGGGCAGCCGCTGCTCGCCATGATCAGGCCGAACAGGCCGCTGACGGCCTTCTGCAGGCTGACATGCTTGAAGTACTGTCGGGCGGGCGTCGTCACCCAAACGTCGACTTCTTCATAGGAGAGGTGGTTGACGAAGCGGTCGATCGCCGGCGCGAGGTTCGCGGCCACGGGGCAGAGGGGGGACTTTTCGGCCTTGAGCGGGCAATTCTCGCACTGGTGGTTGCCCAGAGCGGTCCACGCCGGCGGCGTCGCACCCGCCGGGGCGCGATAGCCCAAGGTCGCGTCGTCGAGCTCGACGGAAAAGGATTCTTCCAAGCCGTCCGGAAATTTGAAGCGGTAGTTGATCAGCATGGCGGCGCCCGGCCATCATATCAGAATCGTCTTTAGTCCAGGCGCCGTGCGGCGGCCTTGGGGGGCGCCCGGAGTCCGCGCTCCTCGACATAGGCGCGTGTGAGCTCGGCGCCGAACAGCAGGATCTGCGCGGAGTAGTACACCCACAGGAGCAGAACGATCACCGAACCGGCCGCGCCGTAGGCCGAGGTCACGCCGCTCCTTCCCAGATAGAAGCCGATCGCGAGCTTGCCGAAGCTGAAGAACAGGCTCGTCCAGAAGCCGCCGATGAAGGCGTCGCGCCACGCGAGGCGCACATCGGGCAGGACTTTGAAGATCAGCGCGAACAGTCCTGTGATCACCGTGATGGAAACGAGCTCGTTGACGGCCTGCCAAAGGGCCTCGCCGCCGGGCAAAACCCCGGTGAACAGCTTTCCCGCGGCCGAGAGGCCCGCGCTGACGACGAGCGAGACGAGCAGCAGGAAGGCGATCACGCCGATCATGCCGAAGGACAGCAAACGGCGGCGAAGCGTGACGCCCCAGCCCGCGTCGGACTTGAGCGCGACTTTCCAAATCACATTGAGCGATTCCTGGAGCTGCCCGAATACGCCCGAGGCGCCGACGAGCATGGTCAGCACGCCGAGAATGCTCGCGACGAAGCCCGCATGTGGCCGGCTCGCCGCGGCCTCCACCATGGAGCGCAAAGCCAGGGCCCCGTCGTCGCCGATGAGCGCTCGCGCCGTCTCGAATACGTCCGCCCCTCCTTGGGCGCCGAAGAACATGCCGGCGACGGCGATCAAGATGACGAGCAGCGGCGCGATCGAGAGGGCGGTGTAGTAGGCGAGTGCGGCGCCCATCATCGGCACTTTGTCCGAGACGACGCCGCGCAGCGCGTCTTTGACGAGGCCGAAGGCGAAAGTGACCGGGCTCACGGCTTCTTACCGACGTCACCAAGGCTCACGGTATGGTCGAGCGACGGGGTCAGGGCCTTGATGAAGGCGTTCTTGAGAAGCTCGGCGACCGTGGCCCACACGTCCGTGTCGGTCTTCCCGAATTTGCCCTCGAATGGGATTTTCGTCGCCACCTGCCTGTCCTTCGGATTGGTGAGCACCTTGCCCACGCCGGAAACGACGTGCGCCCACAGCTTACGCAGGAAGGTCTTCGTATGCGCTTTTTCGACCTCGAGATTGCGGATGATCGGCTTCACATAGCCCGTATAGGCGCCCCCCTTGGCCGCGATCTCCGTATAAAGCGCGAAGTCGCCGCGCTTCACGCGGAACTTCGCGTAGGCGTCGAGCAGTTCGTTGAGCGCGATCAGCTTCACGCCGTGCATCGACGACCTCAGCATGAAGGTCGGAGAATCGGCGAGCGGATCGAGGTCCATCGCGAGCGCGAGCGTCCCGGTCCCGAAGACCGAGGCGCGCGCGTACACCGAGGCGGGCAGCGCCCGGCCCGTCTTTCGGACCGTGCTCAGGTTCTCGGCCGCGCCCGTGACCTTGCTCAGCTCGAGATCGATCGGCGGCGTGCTGTGGCGATCACGATAGCGGATCTCGCCGTCCTCGACGGTGAGGCGGTTGAGGTTGAGCGGCATCAAGGCGTCGAGGGCGCCGCTGCCGCTCTTGTTGATCTTTTTGACCGTGTCGGCGTCCGCCGCCGCGGGCTCGAGATTGAGGGTCGGGTGCTGGAAAGCGGCCTCTCCCACGAGAGAGCCGTGAAACAACGCGCTCCACTCGACCGATAAATCGATCTGATCGCAGGTAAAAAATGGAACGGGCTCGCCGCCGCGGATTTTTTCGAGCTTGACGGCTCGTATCGTATAAGCGCCGCGCCAAAGGTGGATGTCCACGTTTTCCAAACGGCCCCGGTAGCCATCGAGATGCGCGAGCTTGGCGTTGGCGTAGCGCGCGACGAACGCCGGCAGGGCGGCGCGAAGTCCCGCGAGCACGAAGAAGACGCCGACCACGGTGATGATCATCGGGCGTTTGCGCGAAACGCGCGCCGCCCGGTGGCGCCGGGGGTGGAAATATTTTTGAGCCGCGTGGCCCCATTTCGTTTCATGGTTCACCTGTCCAAGCATGCCAGGAACTCCCGCGAATTCCCATGGCGGACGCGTAACGGCGCGCTCACCGCCAGATGTCGAAGCGGACCTTAAGCCGTTTGTGCTCGAGTAGCGCGCGCCAATCGAGGAAGAGCACGCTGCTGATCAGAAGAAATCCGAGGCCCGCCATGATCATCGCCTTGGGCGAGCGCTGACCCTTGACGACGTCGCCCAGCCCCCTGATCGTCTTCTGGCTCGCGAGGATCATCATCGCGTCGCTGAGAAACTTGCCGATCAAGAAGCCGGGCAGGATGGGCAAGGGATTGACGCGCGCCGCACCCGCGGCCGTGAACAACGCGGTCGTCGACAAGGGGGTGAGCGAGTAAAGGAAAACGAAGGAGAACGCCGGCCAGAAGCGCCCGCCCATCTTTTTTCCGAGAAATCCGATGTTGTCGTTTTCGCGCCGGCTGAAAGCCCAATGAGCGACCTTCGGCATGAACCGGCTCAGGGCGTAACGCCCTATCGTGGAGCCGACCGCCCCGACGCCCGCCGCGATCCACCCGTTGAGCTCGTACTTGACCACGAGCAGAACGATCAAGGTCCAGGCCGGAGGCGCGAACACAGGAATGCAGTCGACGAGAAGAGCGGTGAAAAACGCGGCGACATAGGGCCACATGAGCGCAGGATAACACCTAAGCCCGGGAGCGCCCGTTGCGGCGAAGTCACCGTTGGGCGACGGTATTAAAGCGCGTAGCGGATGGGTTTGAACGAACCGGCGTTGCTCTCTTCGTGGGAGCAGGCGGTCAAGCCGACGATCAGATTCATCGTCGCCTCGAGCGCGATGAAGTCGCCGGCTTTCGACATCGGCGGGGCAATCGAGAGCCCGCCCCCGGCGTCGACCTGGACATTCATGAACGCGTTGAAGGTCGTCGCGATCCGGTCGGGTCCGAGGCCGAATGGGGCGAAAGCGTTCGCCAGATTCTCATGGCAGCTCGGGTGATACTCCTCGTTTCCGGCGACGAGCTGGAACATGCGCAGGCTGCAGGGCGGCATCAGGAAATCATGCCGCCCGCAGGTGTCCTTTATAATGCGGGCCATCACGCGGCTTCGGTTCGAGTAAAGGTCGTGACCCGTGGTCAGACGGAGCGTGTCGTTGTAGTCGATCGAGCGGCTCGAAGACAGCGCCTCCTGCGGATCGTCGAGGCAGAAGCAGAAGAAGTCGGCGACCTGGGAGCCTCGGGGGCTTGAGATCGTGAGCGTCCGGCCCTTCTCGAGGACGAAGCCGGCGCCGGTACGGGGGGGGATATCGGGCAAATTCACCCCTTGCGGAACGGGCATTTCCAATCGGGCGGGTTTTCCCGGCCGGAGAACTGGATGCTCTCCCATTTGTCCGCCCAGCGCTCCACGGTGGGGTTGACCGAGCCCTGGAACAGACGGTCGCGCTCCCGGTTGAGCTTCACCATCGGCTCGTAGCCCGCACCGAGCGCCTCGAATTGCTCGTAAAGATTGAAGATCACGGCCGGGAACGGAAACCGGCGGGCGAGCCGGGAGCTTTTCGGATGCATGCCCACGAGAAAAAACGCGTCACCCTCGAAGCTGAAGCAGAAATCCCCGTCCTCAGGATCGGAGCTGAATTTCGGATCCCAGCGGGACGCCTCCGGCGTCGAGGCGGATAGGCGGGAGAGCTCCGACCACATCGCGTCCTCGAAATCCTTCTCCGAAGCCGGCGCCGGATCGTCGAATACCGCCCAGAAGCTCAGGTAAGGCGCTTTGGTCCGGGCCTGTTCCTCTTTGAACCGCCTGAGGTCGCGGCCCAAAGCGGCGCTCGAGGCGCCGGACCCGAAGCCGGCGTACAGCCCGACGCGGTGCTGCGCTTGTCGGTGCGCGGCCTGTGCGGCGACGCAGGGATAATTCGCGCGGCTAAGAAGGTCCCCGATCGCCGCCTCGACATCGGAGAGGCGCACGCTTAACAGTGCTTGAACAGGCTGAAGAGCAGGATGACGGGAAGCGGCACGCCGATCATCCATAGGAGAATGCCGTTGCTCACGCTGCCTTTTTCGTTGTTGATCATATCGTTCTCCTCCCTTAGGGATGCATCGCGATGTAGCCTTGCACGACATTGAGCACGAGGGAAATGAAAACGACGGTCTCGACTACGCGCAGACGGATGTGCAGATTCTCGGGAGACAGATTGCGTCCCTTCTCGGCCTCGACGATTTTGTTCGTTTCGCTCATGGTCCCTCCATTTCGTCGGGATCAGTTTAAGGCCGGCGAGCGCAAAGAGCCATAACGGCGGCGGGAAGTTATTGTGCCGAGGCTGTCGCGAGGGCGCTAGAAGCCGCTCTTCGGCAGAAGCGCTCGCGGATCCTGCGCCACATTCGCGCGGCGCATCTCGAAATGGACGTGCGGGCCGGTGGAATGGCCCGTGGAGCCGAGCAAAGCGATGACCTGCCCTTGCTTGACCTTGTCGCCGAGGCGAACCTTCAAGGCGTAGTTATGCGCGTACAAAGTGGTCATCGACGAGTCGTGGCGCAGGATGACCACATTGCCGTAGCCGCGCATCTTGTCGTTCGCGTAGAGCACCTCGCCGTCAGCGGCGGCGTAAACGGGTTCGCCTTGGTCGGCGGCGATGTCGAGGCCTTCGTGTTTCTTGTGCCAGCGCGAACCGAACTCGGAGCTGACGATGCCCGCGCCGAGCGGCCAACGGTAGTCTCCTTTATAGGCCGGGAGCTTCGGATAGCGGCGCGTCAGTACGCCGTGGATCGGAGCGGAGGCGAGCTCCCCGGCGTCGTGGTTCTTCTCGTAGAACGCCTTCCTCGCCGCGTAATAGGCGAAGTCTCGGACCAACCCACCCGCAAGGACGACCGTGCCGACGGCGACCTTGGTCCCGATTTTGGCCGTGCCGTACGCGACCTTGGCCGTGGTCGTCACCGTCCCCTTCACGATCTTGCCGGTCGTCCGGCAGGACGCGAGCGTGGCGGCGACCGCTAGAAGCGGAATGAGCGGTCGCGTCAGCATCATTCCCGCCGCGCGGGAGGGATCGGAACCGTCGTGGAGCGAACGGGCTTCGCGAGATCATCGAGGTAGGCCTCGACCGCGTAGCCGCCCGGCTCGGCGCGGACCACGACGGAGCGCGGCTTCAACGGCTGACCCCAGATGATCGGAGAATACACCACGCCGTCGGGCATGTTCGAGGCGATGTAGGTGATCGGATCGCCGCCCGTATCGACTTGACCCGAGTAGGCCGCCGCGGCCGTGCGGTTGGTGCCCACGAGGCGCAAGGTTCGCTCGACGAAGTCGAAGGTCCGGTCTACGGCGGGGTCGCTCGCCGCCGGCGCCGTCGGGGCCGTCGCGGTGACGGGCGGCGGGGCCTTTTCCACGGCCGGCTTCGCGTCGCAGGCGGTGAGGACGGCCGCGAGAAGCAGAAGGGGGAGGGCGCGCATGCGGGCCAGTATAATGCGGGCGCAGTCGTTTGGCAAGTAGCGCGCTAGAAGACGGCCTGCAGGAGCCACAGGGCTCCTAATCCGACCGAAATGGTCGGCAGTATTTTTTTCGTATTGAGGGCGCCGGCCGTCGCGAGCCCCGCGGCCAGCATGCGGTGATTGCCCAGCCCGAGCGAGAGGCGCCCCTCTCTCATCAGCACCTCGGGAAAAATAATGGCGGAGAGCACCGCCGGCGGGACGAAGCGCAGGGCGCGGTGCAGGGACGGCGGGACGCGCACGCGGCCGAAGGCGTAGATGAACGAGAAGCGCATCGCGAAGGTCAGCAGGCCGCCGAAGAGAAAAATCAGCCAGAGCGTCATTTGCGCCTCTCGAGCGCGGTCCCGGCGGCTATCCCCGCGAACGCGGCCGCGATGAGTCCGAGCTTGTAGGGCAGGCTGAACGCGAGCAACGCGACGACCCCGGCCGTGAGCGCGGCGGCGACGACCGGCGCGTCCTTCAGCACCGGCACGACCATCGCGAGGAAGGTCAGGGGAAGGGCGAAATCGAGACGCCAAGACGCGGGAATCGCCGCGCCCGCGAAGACGCCGATCACGGTGCTGACCTGCCAGGTCAGCCACAGCGCTAGGCCGGCGCCGAGGAAGAACCAGTGGCCGTCGGGCGTGACGCCCGCGGTTTCGTAGTGGACGATCGCGGCCGCGTACGCCTCGTCGGTCAGCAAATAGGCGAGCAGAACCTTCCAGCGCACCGGCAGGTCGCGTACGTACTCCGCGACGGAGGCGCTGTAGAGCATGTGCCGCAGGTTGACGACCGCGATCGTGAGCACGATCACTGCGGCGGGGGCGGCGTCGCCGAGGAGCTTCGCCGCCACGAACTGGGACGAGCCGCCGAAGACGAGAGAGGACATCATGATCGCCGGAAACGGAGAGAGGCCCGCGTTTCGCGCGAGCGCGCCGTAGATCAGGCCGAAAGGGAAGACGCCAAGCAGAATGGGGGACTCGGCCCGCACGCCCGCCCAAAACGAAGATGACTTGCCGTTCATAAGATGGGGACCGGAGTTTAACAAGAACGGAGCGCTCGTGTTTTCGTAGAATCGGCGCATGAAGACAATGACCGCGCTCCTGCTCGTCCTCTCTTTCTCGATCCCGTCCCGGGCCGATGCGGTCGACTCCGCCCGCATCGGCGTCGACTGCAAGGACGACTTCAAGAAGTTGTGCAAGGACGAGCACGGCTCCTCCGTGCTTAAGTGCATGCAGGCCCATCGTTCCGAAACGAGCGCCGCGTGCGTCGCGGCGATGGACGCGGCCGGCAAGGGGGCTCCCGCTACGGCCGGCAAGCGCCCCCCGTCCTGCAAGGACGACTTCGTGCGCGTTTGCAAGGGCGTGAAGTCCGGCGAGCTCAAGGCCTGCCTCAAGGAGCACCGCATGGAGCTCTCCGAATTCTGCCGCAAGCTCGTCGATATGCAGGCGGCGCATAAGGCGGCCCATTAGCGTGAAAAATCACGGACTCCCCGCCGTTCTCGTCGCCACGCGCAAAGGCGCGTTCATTCTGCGCGGCGACTCCGCGCGCAAGAACTGGAAGGTCTCCGAGCCGATCTTCCTCGGCCATACCGTCCATCACATGGTCCAGGACCCGCGTGACCCGCGCGTGATCCTGATCGCCGCACGCACGGGCCACCTCGGCCCGACCGTGTTCCGCTCGGCCGACGCGGGCAAGACCTGGAAGGAAGCCGTTCGCCCGCCGGCGTTCCGCAAGGCGCCCGGCGGCCGGGTCGTCGACCACGTGTTCTGGCTGACGCCCGGGCACGTGTCCGAGCCCGGCGTCTGGCTCGCGGGCACCTCGCCGCACGGCTTGTTCCGCACGACGGACGGCGGCGTCACCTGGGAAGGCGTCGACGGCTTTAACGAGAATCCCAAGCGCGGCGAGTGGTGCGGCGGGGATCCCACGCCCGACGGCCCCAAGACGCACTCGATCAACATCGACCCGCGCGACAAGAATCATTGGTACATGGGATTTTCGAGCGGCGGCGTCATGGAGACGACCGACGGCGGGAAGAATTGGCGGCACCTCATCGACGGTCTTGAAGTCGTCGGGGGGTTCGATGCCGGTGATCCTCGCGTTCACGATCCGCACTGCGTGCGCATGCATCCCGCGA
>JAYTIP010000244.1:0-2606 GCA_043731745.1 Elusimicrobiota bacterium
GTGTGCGTCGGCAGCTTCTCGAAGATCTCGCGGTCGCTGCCGCCCTCGAACGCCTGCCAGCCCTGGGCGAGCTGCGAGCGGATCAACGCGACGACGGGCGGCGAGAATAGGACGCTGCGCTTGATGCGCGTGAGCAAGGACGGCTTCTTCTGCGGGAAGGCCTTGAGCTTTTCAGGAAGGAAGCCGTCGATCTCGGTCTTCGTCTGCTTGACGCGGAAGAAGGTGTGGGCGGGCCAGACGCGGCGCAGGAGATCGCCGACGCGGCTTGGCTGGGAGAACTCGACGACGCGGTCGGAGCCGTCGTCGCTCGGGGCGGAGCCGCCTTCGTAGAAGCGGTTCTGGGCGCTCTTGGCGGCCCGCGGGTCGCCCTGCGGGGGAAGAGGCGTCGACGCGGCGCGAAATGCGGGGGAGGCCAAGGCCGCGAGCGGGTTCGCCGGGGTCAGGGCGGCGGGTGCTCCTACGGGGACGGCGGTCAAGGCGACGGGAACGGCCAGGACGGGGACAGGGGCGACGGACGCGGCGGTGAGCGTCGTCTGAGGCGCGAGGAGCGAGACCGACGGCGCGAGAGAGATCGGCGCGCCGGAGCCGAGGAGGAGCGAGGCGCCGGCGGCACCGGCCGCGGCGGCGCTGCCGCCGCCCGATATGCGGACGACCTGGGCCAGCGCCGCGGGCTCGTAGGACGCCAGCAGCAGGGCCGCGCAGAGGAACGACGCGAAAGGGCGCGTCATTTCAGTGTCTCCTAGTGGCGCTGGTAATAAAAGCCGACGTCCTTCGCGTCGTCGGGGTTGATGAGCAGGAGCTCCTTGGTCGTGAAGAACGGGCGCCAGTTGACGATGTCGATGAACACGCCTATGCGGTCGGTCGCCTGGTCGACGCCCGCGACGGGACCCTTCGCCTTGAGCGTCCAGAGGCCGGGAATCTTCTCGATGAAGTCGAACTTGCCGGTGAAGTCGAGCTGGAAGAAGTCGCCGACCTTGTCCTCTCCGAGACGGGTGTTGATGTCCTTGCGCAGGTAGTCGCCGCCGGTGGCGTCCTTCGAGCGGAAGAAGTTGCCCGGAACGTACGGCTCCCAAGTGGAGCTGACCTTGCCGGAGAACGTGACGACTTCCGCAGCCAGCGCGGACGTTTTCTCATAGCGAGTGAGCGTCGCGCCGTCCATCGTGCCCTTCTTGGCCAAGGTCAGCTCGCCCAGGACAGGATAGCCCGCGTCGGGCACGATCTCGCCCTTGTTCGTGCGCAGGGGCTGGACCGTGTAGACGAGCGGGGTCTTCTGCTCGAGGCGGTAGACGTAGAGACGGGGCACCCAGCGCGCGATCTCAAGGCGCTCGGGCCCGGGGATGAAGGGAAGACGGGTGTACTCCGCCAGGACGGCGTAGCCGGCGGTCGGGTTCTTCGCGTCCCTGCGGACGATGAAGGCCATCACGTCGGGACCGTGCAGTAGGGCGGAGGTGCCGTTGAACGAGCCTTCCGGCAGGTCGCCGGCGTGCGCGGCCGCGGCGAGCAAGAGAGCGGAGAGAGCGAGCGAGAGTTTCATTTTAGATGGCTCCTAGAAAATGCCCTTATAGATCAGGTACGGGAGAAGGACGTACAGGATCAGGTCGCGCACGAGGTAGAAGGCGATGAGGCCGAGCGCCGCCTTCCAGGTCATGCCCTTGAGGCGCTGAAGGAAGGACTTCTTCGGCGCCGCGTCCGGGTCGTAAGGCGCGGCGGCCTTGAGGTCGGGGTGGACGCCGCCCCGCGCGCGCTCGGCCATGATGTCGGCCTGGGCGGTGCCCTGGTAGACGCGCAGCAGCATCGCGCGGCTGATCGCGGGGACGAGGGTCTTGTCCTCGTTGGCCACGACGTCGGCGTACAGTTGCAGGAGCTGGTCGGTGCGGTGCTTGACCGCGATCGAGCCGATGAAGCGCGTGATCGGGCCGCCGACGCCCTCCTGGGACGCGCGCCAGCGGTTGCCCTCTCGCAGGCGCGAGAAGTCGTAGGCGGTCATGTAGTCGCGGCCCGGGGCGTAGGTGGAGAACATCTTGTCGAACTCCTCCATGTCCACATCGCCGGGCGTGAGGCCCTTCTCGTTGCCGACCGGGGCGAACACGCGCGTGCTCGACGCGCCCTGAGCTTGGATCAAGTTCGGGATGTAGATGGCGAACGGGTTGAAGAGAATGCCCGCTTGCCAGCGGCCCTTGAGACCCAGGCCCCATTGCGTCTTGGGTCCGAACAGCAGGTGAGACAGAACCGCGGTCTTGAGAGCCTGGAGGGGCGGCAGGCCGTGCTCGTGTAGGACGCGGTAGGTGTTGATCAGGCGCGCGACGGGCTTCTCGGCGTTGGCCGGGATCAGGAACCAGTAGCGGCGCTCAAGCGCCGACTTACCGGGCAAGTCCGCGGCCTTGGTCACCGAGGCTTCGTAGCCCTCGCGCAGGCGATTCTGGAGCGCGATCTTGAGAACCTGCATGTCGTTCTCGTAGGCGTTGTTGGCCTTGATCACGGAGAGGCCGGACAGGGCCGTGAGGCCCGCCAGGAGTGCCACGACGGGGTTGGTCGCAAACAGCGTCCAAGCCGTGAAGGCTCCGCCGTACAGCGCGATGCGGCCGCCGAGGCGGCCGAGCATGGCG